>JAHJAY010000022.1 GCA_018813815.1 Patescibacteria group bacterium
ATAATAACATATTAAATAATTGTAAAGCTAATTGTCAAGTTTATTGTCAAGCTCCTTCAGCATATAAGTCTGCTCAAGGCGGTAGCCAAAACGTTGATAATATTCCCGGGCGCCGACACCGCTAATAATGGCTAACTTTTTAAAACCGTTTTTCCGGCTAATTGTCTCAGCCCGCTTTAATAAAGCGGCTCCCAAACCCTTATGCTGGATTTTCAATTTTTGCTTATCTTCCAAAGCCAACGCCTGGCCAAAAACATGAAGTTCGCGCACTAAAGCCGCTTGGCTTAAAACCGGAAAAACCCCGGCCAGCCGGTTTTTTTTCACCAATCGCAAGCGCAGTAAACCATAAAGCCGGTCTTGAACATCAACAAATTCTAAAAAATATTCCTGTCCGCCGCTGGCTTCATATTGGCTTATTTTTAAGCTTAAAGCCTGCTTCTTTATGGGTAAATTTCTCGCTTCCCGGCAGCGGACACACTGACAGCTTAAACCCTGAGCCTGCATTTCTTTAACTAAAACTTGCCGCAAATTGGAAACTTTGGTGCCGGCTATAATATAGTCTTTGGGAATATCGCGAATTAAGCGGTTAAGCCGCACCCAGCGGGGAAGGTCGGTTTTTACTCGCACTAACAACTCCAGCAAATCTTTATCGCGATAGGCCTGATAGCGCTTGTCTTTATACCACTGATAAAGCGGGGCTTCTTTTAAAACCACACAAGGGTAAATTTTCAACATGTCCGGCTTAAAATACTGGTCACTAAATAACTGTTTAAACATTGACCGGTCTTTGACTAAGCTACTGCCCGGCAAATTGGGCATCATGTGATAACAGACTTTAAAACCGGCGTCTTTTAACAGCCGGGTAGCTTTAATGCTGGCTTTTTGGCCATGGCCGCGCTTAACCAGTTTTAAAATCCGATCATCTAAGTTTTGAACCCCGATTTCTACCCGGGTAGCGCCCAATTGCCGCATTAGTTTAATTTCCGCTAAATTAACCATATCCGGCCGTGTTTCTAAAGTAATGCCGATAATTCGATATTTGCTGGCTTCATTAACTTTCTGTGCTTTCAGCAGAGTCGGGGAGACCTGCTGATTAGCCGCTTCAAAACAACGTTTAATAAACCAACGCTTATATTTTCCGGGTAAAGCAGAAAAACTACCGCCAATCACAATCAGTTCGATTTTTTCCGGTTGATGACCGGTTTGCCGATACTGTTTCAAACGTCTTTTAACCTGCAAATATGGATCAAACTGAGCCGCCTTAGCCCGTTCAACTGCCGGCTCTAAAGACAAATAGCTTTGGGGAATGCCCGGCTCATTAGGGCAATAAACGCATTTACCCGGACAAGGATAAGGCCGGGTTAAAACCGCCACCGGCGCTACACCGGACAGAGTGCGGGTTTTTTTTAAACACAGCTGTTCTTCCAGGGCAAGATTTTTAGCCAGCTTGCCCTGCTTAACCAATTGGCGGTAAATTCTTAAAATCTCTGAATTTTTTACCAAACCCTGGCCGGTTTTTTTGGCCAACATTTTTTTTAAAGCCAGCAGATTTTTATCTGAAACTGGTTTTTGACTTAAAAACTGATAAACTAAAATGGTTGTTTTATCCATGGACCAAAAAACCTCACAAGCAATTATTAAACAGACTCAGGCTAATTTTAACATGATTAGCCCGCATTTTTTAGAAACCCGTCGGTTTTTATGGCAGGATATCACTGCTTTTATGCCTGAAATAAGGCTAAAAACTAAAATTTTAGATGTTGCTTGCGGCAGTGGCCGCTTTGCCCAGCTAGCTAAAAATCCAAACAATTATGTGGGCGTGGATTTTGCTAAAAACCTGCTGAAGGCGGCAAAAAAAAACTATCCTCAAGCTCGTTTTTTCCAAGGCGGCTTAACTACAAAATCAGTCTGGGAAAAAATCAGCCAAGCCGGCCCGTTTGACTTGGTTTTTTGCATTGCTTTTTTACCTCACCTGCCTTTACCCGGCCAGCATCAGGATATTTTAAATCACATTTACCGAGTTTTGCAACCTGGCGGCCAGCTGGTGCTTTCGGTTTGGAATTTATGGCAACCAAGGTTTTTAATTCAGCATTTAAAACAAATTCCTAAAAAAATTACTACCGGCTCGCTATCCTCACTCTGGGTGCCTTATAAGATCTCTGACGGTCAACAGGTTATCCGGGTCGCTTCCCGTTATCATTATGCTTTTTTTCCCGGTCAAGTGGAAAAACTGCTTAAACAAGCCGGTTTTAAACTGCTCAAAAAACAAACTCAAGGCAAAAATCTGATTTTTCTTGGCCAAAAACCGGAAAAATGATAAAATCAACTTAAGTTTACACTGAGCCTGTCGAAGTGCGCCTGTAGCTTAATGGATAAAGTAACGGTCTTCGGAACCGTAGATGGGGGTTCGATTCCCTCCAGGCGCACCATAAAAATGGTTTTAATTTAAAAAGAAAAATGTATGAAGCCTAAAGAATTTATTAAAAAAGTTAAATCCGGCGATGTGGTAAAAATTAAAGGGGAAAAATATAAAGTAATCCAAAAAATCTTGTGGTTAATGCTGGTGAGTGACGACAGCTACTATAAATATGTTTTAGAAGATAAAAATGGCTGTAGGGATTATCGTCTTGCCCCTGATGAAGAAAACGGACGGTATCTTTTTTGTAAGATGTTTGCTAATAATCTAACCCCGCCATTTCCTAAAAAAATCAAAATTTACGGCCTGAATTTTAATTATACTTATGGTGAGTGGTGTAGGGTTAAAAAAGTTTGGGGAGAAAAAGTTTACCAAATTGGTGATGAGGAAATTTGGTGGGACTATGAAGATAAAAAGGATAACTATTTAAGCATTGGTTGGGATGAAAAAACCGGAGAAAGAGAAGATTTGATTGGCGAGTGGATAAAAAACGTCAGTTTAATATAAGGCACAATTTTCAACACCCACCTTGACAGCAAGCCAAAATCCGTGATTAGCTGAATAGTGATGAAAAGGTTGTTAATCTGCGTTTTGTGGCTTCCGGCCGTACTCCTAACCTTGGGCGCTGCTTTTTTAGTTGCGGGCCAATTTACACCCCAGGCACAATTTACCCTGCTGGCCAAACAACTCCCGCAATATATTAGCTATATTTCTTTACCCCGGGTTTTGGGCGCTTTTTACTCCTCAGTTGAAGCAGTGGACGCTGTGCCCCAAAGAGTTGCCAATTATGTTCGCGGTACCCGGCTTGAACCCCATGCCGCTTATTTAGTAGACACTTGCAAACAATATGATCCAAATACCGAATATCCTTTGGTTTACTGGTATTTGGCCATTGCCCGGATTGAATCAGCTTTATGCAAACGCATTCCTCAAAATTCCCACAATTGCACTGGTTGGGGAATCCATTCAGCCGGCACGCTCCGCTATTCCAGCTATGAAGAGGCGATTGCCGATTGGTGTAAAGGATTTTCTGAAAACTACCTTAACGAAGGTTTAACTACCCCGGACTTGGTA
>JAHJAY010000023.1 GCA_018813815.1 Patescibacteria group bacterium
AATTAAGATCCGCTCAGTTTTAGTTAATTTCCTGAATTTAGGTATTTTACTCACCTCCATTCTAATCATGGAGGGAATAATACCGAACTAGCTTAGGGGGTTGCAATCGTTTTTAGAACTTGCGAGATCATAAATTTTATTGCCAATATGACCTGATGCTCCGGTAATTAAAATTGTTTGGTCTCGTATTTTCATTTATCCAAAAATAAATAAAAAATTATTTTTGAGCTAACAAACATATGCCGTTTCGTTTGCCAAAGGTTTTAGTTTTCACCTTAACTTTTTTAAAGTTGCTCTTATTCAATTTTTGTTTAATCTCTTCAGGAGTATATGAAATAAAAAATTCATTTTGGGTCAAAATAGGGTATATAAAACCAAGGGCAAATTGGCCTTTGGTTTTTATCACTCGATATATCTCTGTAAACACTCGCATTAAATCTGGCCAAAAGTATACAGTATGAACTGTCATTACCTTATCAAAATAGTTTTTTTCAAATGGGATGTTTTCCGCTTCACCACATTTTAGATTTATTTTCTTGTTCTTAATTCCAACTTTATTTAGCCTTGATGCCACTTTGAACATAGTAGTTGAAAAGTCGACACCACAAATCTTACCCCTAGTAACTATTTTTGCGAGTTTTTGTATTGTTTTTCCAGGCCCATATCCTATTTCAAGAACATTATCATCACTTTTTATCTTGAGGAGTGACAAAACCCAACTGTTTTGTTCGTCATTAAGCTTGTTCATTTTTGTGCCTGCAATTTTGCCAAGTAACCCACTGGGTTTTCTAAAATGTTTGGCTAGCTTCCTGGAAATGAACTTTTTTATAGTCATTTTTAAAAAGAATTTTCAATTTCGGATAATATTCCAGCACGTCCGAAGACGACTGGATTTATAATTGTATTTTACCAAATCTTGTTAATTTAGGTAAACGCCGAGCAAGATAAGGAGTTTATTTTCTGTAACCTAACAGTTCAGCCAATTTTGCTGGTGTTTTTGCAGTTTTATCTATCAAAGCATCCCTACAAGGATCGCCGGTTTTTTCACTAAAAGCGTATATTGGTTTACCTAAAGCACAAGCATAACCCATTTCCATAGTCACACTTGTCCCAACATAATCATCCTTGTTGTAGATATAACAAACATCGGCTTTTCTAATCCAATCAAAGTGTTCTAGAGTAAGACCCTTGAAAATTGTCTTAGTAATATGTTTTGAGGTAAAAAATGCATCTTCCTGAATTGGTTTTTGGATGCTTGGTTCAAAAACAATCACCCCAAACTGTTCTAGTTTTCTACAAAATTGACGGACTTCCTTTTTATATTTTTTTGAGGCAGAAATTACAACTGTTTTCATAGGTGTTTGGATTTTAAATAAGGCTTAACCCTGCTAGTTTAACACATTCCTTAGTCAGCTTCTTGGCTGGTTAATTTTTTCCGAGAAGCCAATTTAAGCAAACGCCCCAGGACAAGTTTGTCTTCGGCATTAAAAAAGCGGTAAATATATAAAAAGCCAAAATAGCTAAAAACAAAAACCATACCTTTAAGCAAGAATGTCGCCAATGAAACCGGAGGCAATACTAAGCCCAGCCAATAAATCAACAGGCCGCTGGAAAAAGCAGCCAAAAGAACTTTGGATAAATTCTGCCACCAAAAACCCACAGGCAAAGCTTTGATTTTGACGGCAAAACCGCTTAATAAAGTCGGCAAAGCAACCATCGCTGCCAAACTTAAAGAAGCCAACATCGGTTTAAAGCCAAAAAATCTCCCCAGTAAAAACCCAAACCCCAAATTAAAACTGGTAAAAAGAAAAACATACCGCAGTTGCGTGCCAACGTGTTTGGCACTCATCAAAACAACCGCCACAATCCCGACAATGGTATTGCCAAAATATCCTAAGAGCAAAAGTCTTACTGCCCAGATAACTAAAGGCAAATCCTGCTTAAGCCAAAATAAGAAAAAATCATTGGCCAGAAAAATCGCACCAATGTAAAATAACCCGGTTAATACAATTAAATAGCGGCTGCCTTTTTGGGTTAAATTAAAAATCCTCTCTTTATCTTTTCGAACCGCGATTTCAGCTGCAGCCGGAAAAACTGCCGGCAGCACCAATTTAGTTAATGACTGCAAAAAGGCGACTAAACGAAAAGCTAATTCGTAAAATGCCAGAATTTGCAAGCCAAATAAAGTAGAAACTAATAATTTAAACAGCTGAATATTTAATTGATCCATGGTGATAGTTAGCTGCACTTGAAAACCAAAGCTTAAAAATTGTTTCACTTGTTTTACTCGGGGAAACACCCACTTAAAACCATTATAATTAATGCGTTTCAAAGCCAAAATATCATAAAGTAAAACCAAACCATAATTAGCCAATAAAATCCAGGCCAGGGTCACCAAACCGCGGCTATTCATCACCATCCAAACAGCTCCCAATAAAAAACCTAAATTAGCAATACTGGTACCAATTGCGGCTAAATACATTTTTTGCAAACCATTAAAAATCGCCACAAACATTAAATGACAACGTTCAACCAAAAAATAAACCGCCGCCAGCCTGAATAACAAACGGGCTGTTGGCCAGAAAACCGGTTCAATGTTTAATAAATTAACAATTGGCTGCCAAGCCCAATAAGCCACTGCAGACGCGGCTAAAAAAACCAGGCCATAATAAATAAAAGCCAAACTAATAAAAGGACCAAGCCGCTGTTGCCGCTCTTCGGGTTTTAAAGCCGCCACATTGCGAATTAAAACCACTCCAAAACCCAAATCTACAAGATTCAAAACTCCAACATAAATAAAAAAAGTCGCCCATAAACCATAAAGCTCAAAACCTAAATGCTTGATGATTAACGGAGCAGTAATAAATGAAGTTAAAGCCGTTAATATCCAGCTGCCAAAGCTAAAAAAAGTATTGCTGATAATTTTTTCAAAAACAGTTTTCATTCTGCTGTTATATTTAGATGTCTTACTAAAGTAGTGGTTTTCCCTCGGCGGGATTGAGCGACAAAAAAGAGATTATTTTCTCCCGTAGTTAAATGATAACTGTTTTCAAACTGACCGCTGGCATCAACCGAAATTAAATCACCATTAACCGTTAAGCTAACATCATGATCAGTTGTACCCTTAATTAATAATTCATCATTATTTACCAATTGATTTTCGGTCGGCAAATCGACTTCAAGCAAGGGCGCCTGCCAAAAACCAATCAACTGCCAACCGATATAAAGAGCAAAAACCGCTAAAATCGCTCCCATGGCTATCAACATGCTAGTTTTGGCAGTCCAAAAATTAAATCTCTTAGTTAATAAACTCGGTGGAGTAATTTTTTTATCCTGATAGTGTGTATACCCCCGTCTGAATAAAGCCATGGGCACGGCTGGATCTAAACCCAAAAACTCAGCATAATTCTTAATAAAACCCAGACTGGAAGTTAAGGGGGGTAAAGTTTGGTAATTATCGGCCTCAATCGCTATTAACGTTTTAAGCGGAATTTTAATTTGTTTTAAAACTTCTACCAATAACAAATCTTGTTTTAACCGGGATTTTTTTAAAACCTCTCCTGCGGTTTTCATGAAAACTCTCGCTGGCTCAAAAAGGTCTCCGCATTCTGAATTAAAACATCCCGCGGCTTACTCCCTTCAGCTGGACTAACCACTCCATTGGCTTCCAGTTGATCTAAAATTCGAGCTGCCCGGGCATAACCAATTGATAAACGGCGCTGGAGTAAAGAAGCTGATGCCCGATCATACTGACAAACTGTTTTAATCGCCTGATTAAAAAGCTCGTCAGTTTCCGTGGTTAAATCAATCCCTCCCGCTCCTGTAACTTTAGGCTTGTATTTACTGGTTACTTCTTCGGTATATTGGGGTTTAACTCCGGTTTTTTTAAGAAAATCAATCAGTTTTTTTATCTCGCCATCAGAAATAAATGCACCCTGAATTCGCGTTGGCTTAGCTTGATCCGGTGGAATATAAAGCATGTCACCCTGCCCTAAAAGTTTTTCCGCACCGGGCATATCAATAATTACCCGGGAATCAACCATTGAAGTAACATTAAAAGCAATCCGGCAGGGAATATTGGCTTTAATCAAACCGGTAATAACATCAACTGAAGGCCGCTGAGTAGAAACCACTAAATGAATCCCAGTCGCCCGGGCCATTTGCGCTAAACGAGTAATACTATCTTCAACCTCTGAAGGCGCAAATAACATCACATCAGCCAACTCATCAACAACAATCATTAAATAAGGCATTGCCTGAAAACCGGTTAATTCGTTATAACCCCCTATATTTCTTGCCCCGACTGAAGCAAAAACTTTATAGCGCCGCTCCATTTCTTCAAGTGCCCACTTTAAAGCAGACACTACTTTTTCCGGCTCAACAATAACCGGAGTCAATAAGTGGGGAATACCATTGTATTGAGTTAATTCAACCCGCTTAGGATCAACTAAAATTAATTTAACCTCTTCGGGGCTGGCACGAAACAAAATAGTGCTGATAATCGAATTAATACAAACTGATTTACCACTACCGGTACTGCCGGCAATTAAAACATGGGGCATCCGGGCTATATTATCAATAATTGGATCGCCGGAAACATTTAAGCCCAAGCCAATTGCCAGGCTTTGTTTCTCTTCTTTCATTTTTTCTGCTAACAGCATTTTTTTAAGCGGCACAATCTCCAAAGAAGTATTAGGTACCTCAACCCCCACCAAAGAACGACCGGGAATTGGCGCCTCAATTCTGATTTGCCCCCGAGAAGCAGCCAAAGCTAAGGCCAAATCACTTTGTAAAGCAGTAATCTTTGATAATTTTGTTCCCAGGGCAATTTCTAAAGCATATTGAGTTACTGCCGGCCCGCAATTAACCTCCACCACCCGAGCTTTAATGCCAAAACTCTCCAAAGTTTTTTCAATAACAGCCGCATTCTTTTTAATATCTCCCCGTTCTGCTTCTCCGCCAATTGTTTCTGAAAGAATCTCCAATGGCGGCAATTGCCAAAGAGCTCGTTGTTTTCCCGGCTGATTACTAACTACTTGAGGCCGTAAAGGTAATTGTTCACCTTTAGCTGATTTGGATTTTTCCTTCTCGGAATCAATGGAATCTTGAGTTGATTTTCCCGGCATCATGCCCTGTACTTTTAATTCAGCCCGTTTTTCAGTTGGCGGGACACGGGGCGATTTTTTAAAAATCACTCGCATTACCTGACAGCAAGTTTTCCAACTGGTGTTGGCAAAAAGCAGAATTTCCTCTAGAGAAGTTTCAAAAAGAATCACAAAACCAACTAAACAGCTGCCTAAAAAAACCACAAACGCTCCGGTTGCACTGATTAAAACGGCAATATTACGCCACATAAATAAACCAATAATTCCTGCTTGAGTCAGACCAACTAAGGCAATAAAAATCAAAAATGAACCAATAAAAACATTAGGCCGGGTAATCCGCCATTTCAGCCGCACCAGCATTAAACCGGACGATAATAATAAAAAAGGCACCAATAATAAACCCCAACCAAACCAGTCTGTCCCCAAATTATAAAATAAGATTAAAAGCCGCCCTTGACGAGAAAAAGATAAAATTACCAGACAACCCAAAATAATCAGCCAAGCGCTGGAAATGCTGTAAAGCGTTTCTTTTTTGAGCTTAAGTTTAAACGGCTGGTGGCGTCGACCGCGCGAACGTCTATTTTTTCCCATCAAAAAAATTTTACTATACCTTAACCAAGACACAAAGTATCAATGGTTTACGACCGGTTTCACTTAAAAGCAAGCTGTAAATATCGGTCTCTATTTGATTACGAAATTTAGCCATATCCAACACTTTTTGGGCATAGTGAGTTTTAATTTGGGTTTTAATTTCTTCAATTAGGCGACCGGACGTTTTCATAAACACAAAGCCGCGGGAAATTACTTCCGGTTCGCCGACGGGTTGCTGATTTTGTTGATTAAAAGGTACAGCAATTATTACAATGCCGTCTTGAGCCAGTTTTTGCCGATCAGCTAAAACCACTGGCCCAACATCACCAATTCGACTGCCGTCAACAAAAATATCTTTTAACTCAACTGCTTTTTTAATTTGAGTTTTACCTGCTTGATCAAACTCAATCGCTTCACCATCTCTTAAAATAAATGTCTGGTTTTTTTGATAACCCATCTCTTGGGCCAAACGGCGATAAAAATGCAGGTGGCGGAACGAACCGCCAATAGGAATCAAATATTGCGGTTTTAAAAGCTCAATTAGAAGCTTTAAATCACCTTGCGAAGCATGCCCGGAAACATGTAAATCTTCAGTTACTTCAGAATAAACAACATCGGTTCCTAGGCGAAGCAGTTGATCAATTGTCCGATGAACTGACTGCTCATTACCGGGAATCGGATCAGATGAGAAAATTACCCGATCACCACTGCCAAAACGGATAAAAGGGTGTTGATTGTTAGCCGCCCGAACCAAAGAAGAGTTGGTCTGACCTTGACTGCCGGCAATCATGACAGCTACTTGATGAGCAGGAAAATCATTGATTTTCTTTTTGTTAATTATCATTTTTTTGGGTAGGCGGAAAAAACCCAGCTGACTGGCGGTTTGAATATTTTTTTCCATAGAGCGACCCACAAAAGCTATTTTTCGGCCAAAAGAAACCGCCACATCAACCGCCTGCTGTAAACGGTGTAAATTGGAAGAAATTGTCGTGACTATAAAACGGCCCTTTGATTTTCTGATTTCGCGGGTAAAGTTGTCTTTTAAAGTTGACTCTGATAAAGAAAAACCGGGTCTTTCTACCCGCAAACAATCAGACAGCAAACAAAGCACTCCCTGATTGCCAAGCTGGGCAATTTTTTGAAAATTGGAAGACCAACCATCAACTGGGGTCAAATCAAATTTAAAATCAGAACCATGATAAATTAAACCAGCCGGGGTATGAATCGCTAAATGAAAACTGTCAGGCACCGAATGGGTAACATGGATTGGTTCAATCTTAAATGACCCAAGTTCAAGCTGGTCAGTTTCTTTAATTATCTCAACCTGCGCTGCTATCTTAAAATCAGCTAAAGTATCTTTAACAAAACCGGCAGTCAATTTAGAAGCAAAAATCGGCACCTGCCCTAATTGAGGCAAAATGTAGGGTAAACCGGCAATATGATCATCATGACCGTGAGTTAAAACAATGCCGTGAATTTTTTTAGGATTTTTAACTAAGTAAGAAACGTCTGGAATTAATAAATCAACTCCCAACATTTCTTGTTCCGGAAAACCAATCCCGCAATCAACAATTAATTGCTCATCTTGATATTCATAAACAAATAAATTTTTGGTTACTCTATCTGAACCGCCGAGAGGAATAATTTTTACCATCTGGGAATAAACTCCTTTATATTAACTTTATTTAAATGAAAATGCTGGCCTTTGCCTTCAACAATCAATTTGGCAACTTTCCGGCAAATAGCTTGAATATTGCGCTCTAGGGTCCGAATGCCGCCATCAAAACCTAAGGGCCGGACAATTTGCGGCCAAACCTCATCTTCAATCGTCAAATTCTCCGGACTTAAACCATGTTCTTGTATAGCTCCGGGCAAAACATAGTCCCGGCCAATAGCGATTTTTTCTTCGTCATTATATGAAGGCATTTGTAAAACCTCAAGCCGGTCTAAAACCGCAGTGGAAATATTAGTGGTGTTATTGGCTGTTGCTATAAACAATACATTAGAAAGGTCAAAGGGAAAATCAATAAAATGATCAGTAAACTGAGCATTTTGCTCCGGATCAAGCAGTTCAATTAACACGCCCATAATATCGGCTCGAGCCTCTTGAGCCATCCGGTCAATCTCATCCAGCATAATAACCGGGTTTTTCACTTTCGCCCGCCGCAGAGCCTTAATTACTTGTCCCGGCTCAGCATCAGGATGCAGCCGGGATTGACCGCGCAAATCCAAAGCTGAACCCATACCGCCAAAAGGAATTCGGGCAAATTGGCGGCCTAAAACTTCAGCTAAGGCCGGACCTAAGGTTGTCTTACCTGTACCGACTAAACCCACTAAACATAGGATTGGCGCCCGGGAAATAGCGTGTTTTTGCCGGATAAGTTTTAAAACCGCCAAATGTTCTAAAACCCGTTCTTTAATATCTTCCATACCATAATGGTGTTTATTTAAAATCTCTTGCGCTTGCTTTAAATCAACCTGGTCGTCGGTTTCTTTATCCCAAGGTAAAGTTACTACCCACTCAATGTAGTGAGTTACTTTTTCATATTCACTTGAATAGCCGCCGAATTTAGCCACCCGGCCGAGACGAACAATCATATCTAAAACCTTTTCTTTGAGAAGCGGAGGCAAAACAACTTTTTCCACCCTGGCTTTTAATTCTTCAATTTCTTGTTTTAGAACAGCATCAATCATAGAATAAGTTTACCACACCGTTTGGCTTCAAGCTAAACTTCTTCCGAGCCGGGTTCGTCCGCCAGTTGGCGGATTGACAAAACGGGGAAAAAAGCAACTTACTCTTCTAGTGGAGCTACTGGGGCCAAAATTTCTAACCCAATACCATCAGGCAAAACAGTCCAAATTCGACAATAAAGCTCATTGCCATCCATTATAAAACTGTCTCTCAATAAAAATTCTGTGCCTAAATCAAGCTGCAACAGATCTACTACATTCCTATCTAATGGTTCTGACAAAACCACGCAACGATCATAGAGCAAATTAGTGTCTATCTCTACATAATCCACAGGTTTAAGAAGGTCCCTTGCTGTAAGAGAATATAATTTGTCAGCAATGCTAGTCCTAATATCTACTGGTTTATCAAACCATTCTCTCCGAAAGGGTATTGTCGGTAAGGCACAATAAGGTAAAGGGTCATCTGGATAAACTAAATATGTTGGTTGAATTTTCCACTCTGGTTGTGGCTCACTGGCATATGTAAATAGGTCTACCATCTTCAGATTTGGAATTGGCAGAATCTCAGTTTCAGGGGCATTTTTATCTGGATCTGGACTCGCGTAACTCATAGTCAATAACGCAAAGTTAACAGCCAAATCTATCTCTTCTTGACTAAAAAGCCGAACTGGCAAACCAGGAACATCGCCTTCTATCTCGGCCGGCTCAACTCTGGCGGGCAAGGCTTCACCTGCCTCATCAAGCGTTGTTATTATTGAGCTAACCCAAAGCGCTGCAGTTGCAATCATTCTTTGAGCTGGTTTCGGAAGATTTGGAGCAAGTTTCAGTGCAACATCCAATGCTGATACGGCAACTCTTTTAGTCCATTCAGCCGCCTGATCAACATGATAGTCAACTCCTGCACGAATTCTTTGTATTAATTCACTCATAGTTTTTATATCCTACCATATGTCCTATAGTTTGTCAAGTATTACGGGAAAACAGGATGAAGTGGAAAAAATAGTTAGCGGCCACCGCGAGAGTCGCGGGAATAACGAGAATTACCCTGAAAAGACTGTTGAGGCCGGCGATCAAAACTTCTAGGCCGTTGATCGCGGCTATTATTCTTTTTCTGGGCCTCCTGCTCCGGGGTTAACATTGATAAAGCAATCTTGCCCATAGCATCAACTTCAGACACGCGCGCATGAACTGTATCACCAATTTTGTAAAGCTGTCCGGCATCGGCTACATAATCACCGCTCATTCGGGAAACATGAACCAAACCCTCTTTACCAGGCAAAATCTCTACAAAAATACCATAAGCTTCAACCCGGGTAACCTGACCATCAAATTCTTCTCCCAGCTTAACCTCCCGGATTAAACCATTAATCCATTCAATCGCCTTATCCACTGCTTCTTTAGTTTTTCCGGCAACAGTAACCCGCCCCTCATCATTAACATCAACGCTGGTTTCAGTTTCCTTAATAATCTGGCGAATCATCCGGCCGCCTGGACCGATCACTTCACCAATTTTATCTTCAGGGACATAAACAATGGCAATTTTGGGTGCATAAGAAGAAAGCGTTGCTCGCGAAACAGGTAAAACTTTTTTCATCTCTTCCAGGATAAAAAGCCGGGCTTTTTTGGCTTGAGCCAAAGCATCTTTAAAAACAGCTAAAGAAATACCTGTAATTTTAATATCCATTTGTAAAGCAGTAATACCCTCATCAGTTCCGGCCACTTTAAAATCCATATCACCCAAATGATCTTCTAATCCCTGAATGTCAGTTAAGATGACATAATCATCAGGTTTTGAATTTATTACCAGCCCCATGGCAATACCGGCAACTGGTTTTTTTAACGGTACTCCGGCATCCATTAAAGACAAAGTGGAACCACAAACGCTGGCCATTGAGCTCGAACCATTACAGGTCATAATTTCAGAAACTACCCGAATTGTATAAGGAAAAGCCTCCTCATCAGGAATCAAGGGTAACAATGCTCTTTCAGCTAAGGCACCATGACCAACTTCACGCCGCCCTGGCCAACCAAAACGGCCGACTTCTCCAACTGAAAAAGAGGGAAAATTATAATGATGAATATAACGCTTGGTTTCCTCACCATCCATTGATTCAATCCATTGTTCTAATGAAGGTGAACCCAAAGTAACAATTGTCACTGCCTGAGTTTTCCCGCGTTTAAACATAGCTGAACCGTGAGTTCGGGGAAAAAGATCAGTCTTAATTTCTATGGGTCGAATTTCATCAAAAGCCCGACCATCCGGCCGTTTTTTCTGGGCAAACAGCTTTTGCCGAATCGCCTGTTTTAATTGTTCATCAATCAAATCTCTGATCAAGCCTTTTTTAACCTCCGGTAATTCTTCGGATAATTGATCAGCTAGAGCCGCCAATGCTCCTTTATCAACCTGATCTTTTTCCAAATCAATTAACCATTGATTTAAAAACTTTTTGGTGCTTGTCTCAACCGATTGACGAACCTCAGGCTTAACCTCGGTTTTAACTACCGTCTCTTTAGTTTTGCCTACTTGTTTAATTAATTGTTTAATTGCCTCCACTGCTTCACCTAAAAACACACTGCTTAACTCAAACGCCTCCAGCATTTTGGCTTCACTTACTTGCTTGGCTCCAGCCTCAACCATAACCAATGCCTCTTTGGTGCCGGAAACTACTAAATCAAGCTGGCTCTTTTTAAGTTGTTCCTCAAGCGGGTTAACTACCAATTGATCATCAATTAAACCCAACCGCGCGGCTGCAATCGGACCGCCCCAGGGAATATCGGAAATTGCTAAAGCGGCGGAAGAGGCCAGAATTCCCAAAATATCAGGCGCATGCTGGTTGTCAACCGAAAAAACCGTCACTACTACTTGAACCTCTTTTTTATATTCCTTAGGAAAAAGCGGCCGGATTGACCGATCAATTAACCGGGCAGTTAAAACCGCTCCATCAGTTGGCCGTCCCTCACGCTTAACCCAACGGCTACCTTTAATTATTCCACCAGCATAAAGTTTTTCTTGATATTCGACGCTTAAAGGAAAATAATCCAACTCTGTTTCTTTATTACCATGAACAACGGCGGCATGTACTACAGTTTCTCCCCAGCGGATCAAAACCGCCGCATCAGCTAAGTGGGCAAAATTACCCACTTCAAAACTTAATTCTTCACCATTAATTTTTAGAGAAGTTTTAATCATTATAACTTCAAAGCTTTCTTTAGTGCCGCCAAGCGCTTCTTATCTTTTTCACTTAAATACTTAAGTAAACGCCGACGCTTACTTACCATGGCTAAAAGCCCGCGGCGGGAATGAATATCTTTTTTATGATCACCTAAATGTTTGGTTAAACGCTGAATTTTTTCAGTTAACAAAGCTACTTGCACCTCAGGAGAACCAGTGTCGCCTTTAGCAACGGCAAATTTTTTAATTATTTTTTCTTTGATTTTTGGATCTAAAGCCATAAAGATGATTCTAACAAAAAGGGATGAATTTAACAATCACTGAAAATTGCTAAGCCTGAGTATTGCCTTTATAAATTTTTGGTTGATACCAGTCTGGTGTCGGCTGAGGAGCCGGAGCCGACTGGATTGGTTGAGCTTGGATTGGTTGAGCTGATTGAATCACCGGTGCCATTTGACTAGGCGCTGGCCGGGCTACAGGCGCAAATGGCACAGTACCAGGACGAATCATTGGCGCCGCCAAAAGGTTTCTTTTGGCTTGCTTGTCCAGCAACCAAGCTGCCAGCCGTAAAGTTTCACCGGTCGTTTGGGTTGAAGTCAACTTTTGCGTTGCCGCTTCAATCCCAGCCAATAAATTGCTGGCCATATCACCATCAATGGGTAATTCTAGGGCTTGAAAAAGCTTAACCATTAATTCTGAAACTGAACTGGCATTAGGATCAACTAAATTAATCTTGGCAAATGGCTGGCTGGCTGGCTGAACTGCAAGGCTGACTATAGAGGCCTGCTCAAATAAATCTTTTTCCTCAGTGGCAAAATTGCCTAAGTCATCAAGGGAAACGGCACCACAAACAAAAATCGCATCTGCATCTGCTCCGGTATAAGAATAACCCACCTTTTCACTGTCTAGGGGCGGTTGGCCGGTTTTAGGTTCAACTACCAAATTAAATTTACCTGCCTCAATGTTATAAGAAACTTTCTCAATTGCTTCTTTAATATAGTCAAAAGAAACCACCAAATTACGATTACCAATCTTGTTGGTAATCTGATTAACCCCAAATAAACGGTTAAAAACCACCGTCATTGGTGCAGGGCAGCCAACAGTAACGGCCAGCTCCATTTTTTTCAAGGCCAAGGCCAAAGACAAAGCGCTAGCGACTTTATCAATGCTTAACTGTTGGGGCAGTAAAATCAAAACCGTCTTCGCGGCTTTTAAAATTTCTTTGACTGGTTCAAAATCAATATTATTATTCATACCTCTATTTTACGATATGCAGTCAAGTAATCACCAATTTGGAACTCTAAATCGGACTGAAAAGTCAAACCGCACTCTTGGCCTGCCTGAACTGAAAGCATGGATTCTTTATTTTTCTTTAAAGACTTCACCTTAACTTCACCGATAACTGCCTCGTCTCTTTGTAAACGAATCCAATTACCTTTGCTGACTTGCCCCTCAGTTACCCGACAGCCGGCAATATTCTGTTTTTTAATCGTAAACTTAGCTAAGATTTCCAGCTTACCCAAAATTTCTTCATCGCTGGCAATTTCAGTGGCAACGGCTTTTTCAATTGCTTCCAAAAGCTCGTAAATTGTTTGATAAACTTCAAACTTTATTTTTTCTGTTTCCGCTAGTTTTTTTACTCCTGCCGGCGTTTTAACATGAAAGCCGATTACTTTGGCTTTAACGGCTTGAGCTAAAAGAATGTCAGATTCATTAATTTCGCCCACATCAGCAAAAACTGTTTCCGTTTCAGGCGGTAAAGCCGCTTTAATTGCTTCAAGAGTTCCAGCCGTATCAGCCTTAAGAACAATTCGATAAAACTGATCTTCGGTTTTAACGGGTAAATCAACTGCTTTAGCTTCAACTAACGGCTCTATATCACTAACTGCTTTTTCCTGAACAACAAGCACTTGGGAACCAACTACGGGCGGCTGTTTAAAACCCATAATTTCAACCGGCTGGCCCGGCAAAGCCATTTTAATCACTCGGCCCTGGTCGTTATATATGGCTTTTACTTTGGCAAAAACATTTTGAGCTACTAAATTATCACCTAATTTAAGCTGGCCATTTTTAATCAGCAAGCTGGCGATTGATCCCCGACGGTGATCCAGACTTGACTCAATTACTAAAGCCTCTAAAGAAGCATTTGGATCAACTGGAACCGGATTCATATCATAAAGCAAAAAAACCATTTCTAACAACTCGTCTAATCCTGTTTTCTTTTTAGCCGAAACTTCAACTGCAACCACATCGCCGCCATAACCTTCAACCAAAATTCCTTCTTTGGCCAATTCCTCTTTAACCTTTTGAACCGAAGCCTCAGCAATATCAACCTTGTTAATCGCTACTATAAAAGGTACATCAGCATTTTTAATGTGTTTCAGAGATTCCTTGGTTTGAGGCTTAACTCCAGCATCAGCGGCAATCACCAAAATCACCAAATCAGCCGCCTGACCACCACGGGAACGCATTTTAGTAAAAGCCGCATGACCGGGAGTATCAATAAAAGTAATTAAACGGTTTTTATGAAAAATCTGATAAGCACCAATATGCTGAGTAATTCCGCCGGCCTCACCGGCAACTACATTAGTTTGGCGAATTGCATCAAGTAAAGTCGTTTTACCATGATCAACATGACCTAAAACTGCCACAATTGGCGGGCGCACCATTTGTTTAGGTTTAGATGGTTTAATTTTAGTTTTTGTGGCCATAAAAATCCGCCCATCATTTTTTTACTTTTTTAGGCTTTTCTTTTTTAAGTTTTTCTTCTTTAGAAACTTTAGAAACTTTAGAAACTTTAACTTTTTTACCTTTAGGGTCAATAATTTCCAGCTTGTAGCCGCTTAGTTTGGCGGCTAAACGAATGTTTTGCCCATCTTTACCAATGGCTAAAGACACTTGATCTTCCGGAGCCGTAATTTTAGCCGTCTTAGTGGTTTTATTGATTTTAACTTTAATTTTTTCGGCTGGTGATAAAGCGGCGGTAATCAATTTCTCCGGGTCATCATGGTACTGAACAATGTCAATTTTTTCACCATTAAGTTCATGAATAACCGCTTGAACCCTAACGCCTTTTTGTCCAACGCAAGAACCAACCGGATCAACTCCGGGCTGAGTTGATAATACCGCGATTTTAGTCCGGTTACCGGGTTCACGGGTAATTAATTTAATCTCAACCGCTCCGGAATTTACCTCAGGCACTTCCCGAGAAAAAAGTTTAACTACCAATTGCGGGTCTGCTCGAGAAATCACCACTTGTTTACCTTTATAGGTTTCGCGAATATCTTTAATATAAAGCACCAAGCGCTGATTAAGCTGATAATGTTCACTGCGAACCTGCTCTTCGGGCGGCATTACTCCTTGACCGCGGCCAATATCACAAATGACAAATTTATTATCAAAACGCAAAATCATACCATTAACAATCGTGTCAATTTTGCCGGAAAATTCATCCAAAATGGCATCTTTTTCCGCTTCGCGGATTTTTTGCAAAATCACCTGTTTGGCAGTCTGGGCAGCAATCCGGCCAAAATCAGGCGGGGTAATTTCTTTTTTCTTCTTAGGTTTACCTGTCGGGTGAGAAAAAAGTTTTGTTTTACCGCTTTGGGGATCAATCTCAGCCAGATATTCAACTTCTTCTTCAAGACCAAAATCCTTGCGGTAAGCCGCCACTAAAGCCGCTTCAATTGTTTTTAACACTGCCTCTAAACTAATGCCGCGCTCAGCACAAACCTGATTAAGAGCGGCAGCAAATTCAGTTCTGGCAATTAATGATGTTGTCATGGTCTTAAAAAAGGTGGGTTTTGCCCACCTCAAAAAGTCCTATACTAATTGATTCTACTAGGGAAATTAAACACTAAAATTGAGCAAAAGTCAATCGTTGGCTAAAGGTTCAAAGCCCGGTTTTTTCTAAATGCTTGAACAATTCTTTCTGGTCGCGGCTGAGTTTTTCCGGCACTTTAATCAATAATCTAATATACTGATCGCCTTTAAATGCCGAACGCAGCCGAGGGGCACCATGACCGCGCAAGCGAATCAAAGTTCCCGATTGGGTACCGGGTCGGATCTTCAGCTTAACTGGATTAGAAATAGTCGGCACTTCAATTTTGCCACCTAAAACCGCTAAGGAATAAGCAATCGGCTGATCAATGAAAATATCAGCTCCCTCACGTTTAAACAACTCATGAGGCCTGACTTCAAGCGTAACATAAAAATCATTAAATCTTATTTGGGTGCCGTCATCCGCTCCGGGAGGAATTCTCACCACTCGTTCTTTACCCTGATGGATGATCTTTTTTTCCGTACCCTTAATCGCCTCCATAAATTCAATAGTCATCCCATAGCGAGGCAGGCGCGATCCTCGACGAAACGGTGAAGCCCCGCCAAAAAACTGCTCAAAAATCTCAAAGGGATCAGAAAAATCAGAACCAAAGCCCGAGGCCGCCCCCGGGCGGCTAGTAGTATAAGTATAAGTAAACGGCCCTGAGCGACGAGTCTGCCCAAACGGCCCGGCACCACCACTGCCGGCACCAAAAGCGGCATGACCAAACTGATCATAAGCCGCTTTTTTCTCCAAATCGGATAAAATTTCGTAAGCTTCGTTAACCTCTTTAAACTTGGCCTCGGCATCAGGGGAATTATTTTTATCAGGATGATATTTAAGGGCTAGTTGGCGATAAGCCTGCTTAAGCTCTGCGGCTGAAGCATTTTTAGCCACTCCCAAAACATCGTAAAAATCTCTTTTAGCCGCCATCAATCTTCAACTACTTCCCCTTCTTCAGCCTTGTCTTTGTCTTTTGACTCAGTCGGCTTGCCTTTTTTGCCTTTTTTGGTTTTTGGCTCTGGCTTGGCGGCCGAGTCTTTCTCCTCTGTTTGTTGAGCCTGATATAACTCTGTCCCGATCTTTTGCAATAAATCAGACAATTCTTGACTTTTACTGCTTAACTCTGCCTTGTCCGCCTTATCCAATGCCTCCCTAAGCGCTTTAACTTTTTCTTCAACCGCAGTTTTATCTTCATCCTTAATTTTCTCTTTATTATCCTTAAGAGTTTTTTCGGCGGTAAAAATCAAAGCATCTGCTTGGTTTCGAGCCTCAACTTGTTCTTTTTTGGCCTTATCTTCTTCAGCGTGTTTTTCCGCTTCTTGGGTCATTTTTTCCACTTCTTCCTCAGATAAACCAGTTGAGCCTTTGATAGTAATCTTTTGTTCTTTGCCGCTGGCTTTATCTTTGGCAGAAACATTTAAAATACCATTGGCATCAATATCAAAAGCCACTTCAATTTGCGGCACCCCTCTGGGGGCAGGCGGAATACCATCTAAAATAAACCGGCCTAAAGACTTATTGTCAGCTGCCATGGGCCGCTCTCCCTGTAAAACATTAATCTCAACCTGGGTTTGACTATCAGCCGCAGTAGAAAACACTTGGCTTTTTGAAGCCGGTACTGTAGTGTTACGCGGAATCATCGGTGTTGCCACCTGACCTAAAGTCTCAATACTTAAGCTCAGCGGAGTAACATCCAATAATAAAACATCTTTAACATCGCCCGCCAAAACACCGCCCTGAATCGCCGCTCCCACCGCTACCACCTCATCAGGGTTCACTGATTTATTTGGCTCTTTGCCAAAAAATTCCTTAACTGCGGCTTGAATCTTAGGCATCCGGGTTTGGCCGCCAACCAAAAGCACTTCATCAATAGCGTCAGTTTTAAGTTTGGCATCTTTTAAGCAGGCTTTTACCGGATCAATAGTCCTCTGGACCAAGTCATCAGTTAATTGTTCCAGCTTTGCCCGCGTCAATTTAGTGGTTAAATGGGCTGGTTGACCATCTTTTGATTGAGTAATAAAAGGCAGATTAATCTCAGTCTCTTGGGAAGAAGACAACTCGACCTTGGCTTTTTCAGCCGCATCCCTGATACGCTGAATTGCCTGAGTATCTTTGGCCAAATCAATTCCCTGATCCTTTTTAAATTCAGCCACCATCCAATCGACAATTTTTCTATCAAAATCGTCACCGCCCAAATGGGTATCACCATTCGTAGCTTTTACTTCATAAACCCCTTCGCCCAGCTCCAAAATAGAAATGTCAAATGTGCCTCCGCCCAAATCATAAACAGCAATTGTTTGGTTCTTTTTTTTATCTGAGCCATAAGCCAATGAAGCAGCAGTCGGTTCATTAATAATCCGGGCCACTTTCAGACCGGCAATCTCTCCGGCTTCCTTAGTAGCATTGCGCTGAGCATCATCAAAATAGGCCGGCACAGTAATTACTGCCTGGGTAACTGATTCACCCAAATAAGCTTCGGCATCGACTTTGGCTTTTTGTAAAATTTTGGCTGAAATCTCTTGCGGGGTAAATTGCTTACCATTCACTTCAACCACAGCTAAATTATTCTTCCCCTTAACTATGGCATAAGGCAGCCAATCTTTGTCTTCTTTTACTGAACGACTGTCAAAACGCTTGCCCATTAAACGTTTAATTGAAAAAACGGTTTGTTTGGGATTAAGAATCATTTGCCGTTTGGCTACCTGACCAACCAGGTTCTTAATCGGTTCCACCACTGAAGGAATTAAGTTGCTGCCTTCGGCTGTAGGAATTACTTTAGCTAAACCGCCCTCCATAACCGCCACACAAGAATTAGTTGTACCTAAATCAATGCCAATAATTTTACTCATATTATTTACCTCCCTTGTCCCACCTTAACTTTGGCGGGACGAATAACTTTATCTTTAAGCCAATAGCCTTTTTGGCTAACGCTAATCACTTTATTTGCTGGCCCAGCCACCAATTCAACACAATCCATGGTTTGCGGGTCAAACATTTGATTTAAAACTTTTATTTCTTTAACTTCTTCAATTGCCAACACGGCTTTAAACTGCTCAACCATCAAGTTCAAACCCTGATCTTTTAGGTGATTGGCAGCCTGCTCTAACCCATCTAACACCGCTAACAGTTTATCAATAAGGGCGGCATTGGCGAACTGAACAAAACTGACCCGGTCTTTTACTACCCGCTTTTCCAGGTTTTGATAATCAGCTAAGGCACGCTTCCATTTAGTCTCCAATTCATTAAGCTGCAGCTGAAGTTGTTTAATTGTCACTGGTTTTTTCTTTTTAATTAATTTATTCATAATGAATTAAACCTGACAAGCTTGGTTAATTAAATCACTAAAATAACAAACTATAGGAATAATCCGGGGGTAATCTAAACGGGATGAACCGATTACTCCCAAAGCGCCGGCTGCTTTATCGTCAATCTTAAAATTGGTAAAAACCGCCCCGATTGGTTCCAAAAAATCAATATCTAAATCCTCACCAAAAATTAAGCTTACCCGGCCAACTACCACTCCTCTGGCAAGCAAACGCTGGATTTGTTCAATTTTTTCAATGGCAGATAATAGTGCTCGAGCCGCATCAATATTAAAAAATTCAGGAGCATCTAAAATGTTGGCATAACCGGCATGAAACAAGCCGCCATTAGTAAGTTGGGCAAATGCCAGATTGCCGGTTTTCTCCGCCAAAACGCGGGTGACTTGATGTAAAAATTTATCGGCCTCAAAACGACAATCCCAAATTTTTTCTTTAACACTTACTTCATCAGTCACTGACAAAGTTTGTTCTTTCATCAGGTTCTGAACATAAAACTTTAAGGCGCGGCCGGTCGGAATCCGGCCTGCAGATGTATGGGGTTGAATCAAAAATCCTTTTTGAGTCAAACGCACCATTTCGTTTCTAATGGTGGCCGGAGACACTCCAATCTCGTATTTTTTCTCTAAAGTGCTGGATCCGACCGGAATACCGCTATTAATATAGTCCTCAACAATATGTTGCAAAATAAATTTTTGCCGGGGTGTTAATTGATTAGTATACTCCATAATTAGCAGAAGAATAGCACGACTGCTAATTGTTGTCAAGAGTTTAGGAATGTGTGTTACAATTTAATTATGACCAGACTGAAAAAAACCCTTTCTTTTTTAGTGCTGGTTATCCTCGTGATCAGCCTGCCTTTTTCGGTTAAACTAGTTAAAAAAATCACCCAATTGATTTCTCTTGGCCGGCCGCGGTTAGCCGATATTGTAGTCGATATCAGTCGTTCACCGTCAATTTTTAAAAAACCGTGGCAAAACCTGGCTCAAGGCGGCGAAGAACCTCAGCCAATGCTCGGCCAGATCATTCCTGAAATCAAGGCTCTCAACCCTCAATATATTCGCCTTGATCATTTATATGATTTCTATGACGTAGTCCAAAAAAATGAAGGTCGACTTACCTATAATTGGTCAGGGCTGGATCAGGCAGTTGATCAAATTCTGGCTACCGGCGCTAAGCCTTTTTTGGCACTTTCTTATATGCCGCCGGCAATTGCTCATGATGGCAACCCAATTTCAAATCCAACCAACTGGTATGAGTGGCAAGCAGTTATTAAAGCCACAGTTGAGCATTTTAGCGGTGTCAACCAAAGAAATATCAATGACGTCTATTATGAAGTTTGGAATGAGCCTGACCTCTTTGGCTATTATAAAACCTATGGAGATAAAAATTATCTTGATCTTTACCGCTTTGCCCAAGCCGGCGCTCAAAGCGCTGTTAACGTTAATCCGTTTAAAATCGGCGGACCGGCTACTACCGCTCTTTACAAAAACTGGGTTGAAACCATGATTAAAACTGCACTTAAAGAAAATTGGCGGCTGGATTTTATTTCCTGGCATCAATATCACCCAGACACAGACTTAATTGAAGAAGATTTTATTCACGCAAGAGAATGGTTATTTGCCTATATTGATGATTTGACCTCAAAAGAACTGATTATTAGCGAATGGGGCTATGATTCGGAAAATAACCCTGTCTACGATCAACAATTGGGTGCCATTCACTGCCTTTCCGGCTCAATTAAATCAATTAATAAAATAGGTAAACTGTTTAGTTTTGAAATTAAAGACGGCCGCTCACCCGACAATCAACCATTTTGGGGCCGCTGGGGCTTATTAACCCACCAGGATTTTGGTTCAGAAAAAAAACCGCGCTATTGGGCCTTAAACTGGCTAAACCGACTGGGTGAAAAAAGAATCCCCCTTTCCGGAGAAGGCAGCTGGGTTCGGGGAACAGTTAGTAAAGAAGACAATGGTGAAATCCGACTACTTTTAGTTAATTATGATCCTCAAGGTCAACACAGCGAAGCAGTGCCAATTAGTTTTATTAACCTTGCCAATGGTAAATATGTTTATACCCAGGAGTTCTTTTTAGGTCAAAAAACCGACCCGCTAACTGAAGAAATTACCACCAACGAATTGAAAAAAGTCATCTTTATGCCTGCTAATACCGCCCTCTTAATCACCCTAAAGCCCGCTTGAAAGGCAGAAGTTTATTTTTCCTTGGCAAACACTGCCCAAGTGGCTAAAATTACACTCACCAATAACCACTGGGTTGAGGCTAAATAAAGATCATAACCTAAAGCGCCAATCATTGCTAAAACCACTGCCACTAATGATCCGCTCATAAAAACACAGCTTTTCTTTTTAAAATCGCACTTGCATTTTTCACCGCAAAGTAAACACATTCTTCTCACCTCCTTTTTATAATCAACTGATTTAACATTATTAAACCAGCTCTTTCGCCGCCCTGCAAGCCATATAAAAAGATCTTAACAGGCTACAACTAGCTTGTGCCTTATACAATCTCCACGCAAATAACTGGGTTTTAAAACTATCGGATGGTATAATTCATTATGTCAGAATTTTTAAAAGCAGTTGGCCGAGTTGTTCATGGAGATGTTACAGAAGGCTATCAGAAAGTGGAGGGAACTTTTTCTGTAGAATTCACGGATTTACTTAGACAGGGAAAGAGGGGTCAAGCAAGAAGGCTACTTGAGGATGCAACGCCGGCTTTTAAAGCCGTAGAGCTTGTGGTCGATGCAGGACACTTACCCTTGAAAGCACAACCCACCCCCCTACACTTACTAAAACGTCAAACACGTCAAGCCCCTAAAAGAAGAAGAGGCCATTCTAAACGTTGGTCGAAGAAATAGTTATTAAACTATCCCCAACACGGAGACTGGAAGGAAAGTGGTTCTATTCTATTATTATTCATAAAAAAACAAGCCTGAGTTATCCTACTCATTTGACAACACCGCCTGAAGGGCTTGACAAAATAATATTAGTATTGTATCATCATGTACAATGCCAGCTAAAATTAAACCTATAAAATTTGATTGGGATAAAGATAATAAATATAAAAACTGGGAAAAACATAAAGTTGATTTTAAAGAATGCGAAGAAATATTTTTTAATAAACCACTTAAAACCCTTTATGATACTAAACACTCACAAAAAGAAAACAGGTTTATTGCTTTTGGAAAAACCAATAAAAATAAAAAACTATATATTGTCTTTACTATAAGAAGTAACAAAATTAGAATAATTTCTGCTAGAAAACAAAGCCAAAAAGAAAGGAAGTATTATGAAAAAAGCTAAAAACATACAGCCAATACCAGGGTTTAAAAACGAAAACCAGGAAAGAAAGTTTTGGTCTACTCATGATGCAACTGATTATTTTGACCAACTTAAACCAATTAAGCTTGATTTGTCAGCATTAAGGCCTTCAACTAAACCAGTAACTATCAGATTGCCCGAATCTTTACTGGCTGCCTTAAAAACCTTGGCTAATAAAAAAGATGTTCCCTATCAATCCTTAATGAAGGTCTTTTTAGCAGAAAAAGTCAAAAAAGAATTTAAGTATTTATAAAAGTAGCCGCCCTACTCATTCGCCAGCACCGCCTGAAGGGCCTCCTGCGAAAGAGTAATTCTACCAAAGGCCTTTAAACGCTTCTTGCCTTTTTTCTGTTTTTTCAGCAGCTTGTCTTTGCGAGTTTGGTCGCCGCCATAAAGTTTAGCGGTCACATCTTTACGAAACGGTGCCACCCGCTCCCGAGCAATTATTTTCTCCCCGATCGCTACTTGAATTATCACCTCATATTGTTGACGGGGAATAACCTGCTTTAATCTTTGGGCCAAATTACGGGCAAAAGCATAGGCCCTATCATGAGGGGTTAAAAAAACCAAACTCTCAACCGACTCGCGATTTAACAACACCTTAACCCGAGCAGCTTTAAAAGCCTGATAATCATATAATTGCCAATCTAAGCTCGCAAATCCGGAAGAAAGACTTTTTAGCTGATTATAAAATCCGCTTAACAATTGAACCAACGGCAAATAGTAAATTAATTTAACTTTTTCACCAAAATAATCCTGATTAATCAATTGCCCCCGATTTTCCTGACACAACTGCATAATATTTCCCAAATATTCTAAGGGAGTAAAAATTGTCGCCGTAACAATCGGTTCTAAAATCTGAGCAATCTTACTCTGCTCGGGCAATTCTGCCGGATGCTGAATGGTCAACAATTCGTCAGTATCAACTAGTTTAACTCTATATTCAACGCTGGGCGCGGTGGCCACCACATCAAGGTTATAATCTCGTTCTAAGCGTTCCTGAACAATCTCAGCATGTAAAATGCCTAAAAACCCCAGACGAAAACCAGCTCCTAAGGTCGGTGAATTAACCGGTTTAAAAGACAGGCTGGCATCAATCAATTGAAGCTTGGCCAAGGCTTCTTTTAAAAACGGAAAATCTTGATTATCAGTCGGATAAAAATCCAAAAAAACCATTGGTTTTGCCGGTTGATAACCAACTAATGGCTTGATTGTGCCTGCTTCAAAATCTTCCAACGCAGTTAAAGTATCCCCAACCTGACAAAGAGACATTTGTTTCAAGCCGGTGGCCACATAACCAACTTCACCGGCTGATAAACTTGATCGCGCTGACAAACCAGGCTCAAACACGCCGATTTCCAAAGGTGCAAACTCAGCCTTAGTCCCCACTAGTACCAACCTGGGTCGCTGGTGGGTTAAATTAATTTGACCGTCAACTAAACGAACAAAAGCCACTACTCCTTTATGAGAATGATAAAAAGAATTAAATACTAAAGCCTTGAGCGGTTTCTGCTTATCCCCGCTGGGCGGCGGAATCCGAAGAACAATTGCTTCCATCAATTGTTCTATATTTTCCCCGGTTTTAGCAGAAATAAACAAAATTTCTTCTGGACGAAAGCCAAAAGTTTTTCCTAAATCTCGAGCTGCTTTTTCCGGCTCAGCCCCAACCAGATCAATTTTATTAACCACCGGAATGATCTTAAGTTTATTGTCCAGAGCCAATTGGGCATTAGCCATAGTTTGAGCCTGAATGCCGGTTTGAGCATCAACCAAAAGAATTGCCCCCTCACAAGCTTTTAAACTCCGAGATACTTCATAAGAAAAATCCACATGGCCGGGAGTATCAATAAGATTTAGGGTATAGGTTGTAGAACGCAGGGTGTAGTTCATCCGCACTGGGGCCAATTTAATGGTAATACCGCGTTCCTGCTCAATTGGGTGAGAATCAAGCAAGCGTGAATGATCTTTAGCTAGTATTGTGCCGGTTAATTCCAGTAAACGATCAGCTAAAGTAGACTTACCATGATCAATGTGGCTAATAATGGCAAAGTTGCGCAGCGTTTGAGTAATCATGACACTGTAGAGGGCGGCAAACCTGAAGCTTCCTCAACTACGACCTTGGTTGCCATGCTGGTGCGAAAACGAAGCAAGCGCTTAAATAGTCGACCGACCATCTCAACTTCTTTAATTTTTAAAATGCGGGCAGTCAGCAAATAAACACTCGTGCCAATAAAACTAACTACTACTGCCAAAAACACCAAGCCGCTAATTCTGGTAGTATCTACCACAAAGCGGTCAATCAAACGCATTGGCAGCCACAGACAAACAGCCGTAAGACCGGCGGCTAAAACCATCTTTAACAAACTAAAGACTAATCCGCGGCCCCTAAGGTCCAATAAACGCCGACGCAAAAATAAAACCAATAAACCAAGTTGAAATATGCCGGTTAAACAAATCGCCCAGGCTAAGCCCAAAACTCCAAAATTAAAAACTTTAACTAAAATAATGCTAATGCCTACATTTAAAATAGCGCTTAAAAAACTGATTAAAAATGGCGCTTTAGTATTATGTAAAGCATAAAAGGTTCGGATTAGTAATTGGTTAATTGCCTGAGCCACAATTGACAGAGATAAAATCGCCAGAATTCGACCGGTCAACAGAGTTGCTTTCCAAGGAAATTGTTTCGCCCCAAAAGCTAAACGAACCAGGGGAATTCTTAAAACTAAAATCATGACGCTCGCCGGCAGGGAAAAAAAAGCTATCTGGCGCAGCGAACGACAAAAAGTTCGTTTAAACTGCCCCATTTCTTTGCCGGCCGCCTGATAGGTTAAAGTCGGAAAAGCCGCCTGAGCAAAAGTCACTCCAAAAAGAGTAATCGGCAGTAAATAAAGCTGTTTGGCAAATTTAAAAATACTTAATGACCCGGCCGATAGACCCGCAGTTAACAAAACCGCTAAAAAGTTTTCGATTTGACCAACTGCCAAAGCTAAAGTCCGCGGCAACATCAACCGACGCATCTCTTTAATACCAGGATGTTTAAAATCAAATAGCAGGCGATATTTAAAACCCAACTGGTATACAAATGGCAATTGAATAAAAAAATGCAAAAAGGCTCCAAAAACTACACCGGCCGCCGGACCGTATATTTGCCAACGGGGTGTTAGTAAAACCGTACCGCCAATAATTCCCAAATTATAAAAAATCGGCGCTATCGCTGGTATAATAAAGCGCTGGTGTGTCTGTAAAATCCCGGTAAAAAAAGAAGAAACGGCAAAAAATAATTGGGCAAACAACATAATTCGGGTTAATTGAGTCATTAATTCCACCTGTGATGCTGAATAACCAACCGCTACCAGTTGACTTAAGGGTCGGGCAAAAATAAAAACTAATAAAGAAAGTCCTAGAAAAAACAATAACAAAACATTAATTGCCGCTGCCGCTAATTCCCAGCCCCGATCAGCTTTCTGACGATAATATTTACTAAAAACAGGCATAAAAGCGGCGGATAAAGCTCCGGTTACTAAAAGCTGGAAAACCGCATCCGGAATAACAAACGAAGCAAAATAAACATCAAGCTGCCAAACTTTTTCCCCAAAGAAAAAAGTCGCTAATAACCGATTTCTCAATAAACCCAAAAGACTGGATAAACCATAAGTTACCATAATAATAAAGGCAGCAGAAATAATTGAAGTTTGACGTTGGTTAAATAAGCGCTTCATCTTAGCCGAATTGTAGTTGATTACCCTTGTCTTTTAAAGCACTAACTGCTATGATTTGGAATTATGCCAATCACCTCATCAGCTAAAAAAGCACTTCGGGGTAGCCAGCGAAAACGCCTGGTCAATCAACGTTATTGGCAAAAAATGCGTCAATTAATCAAAGCCTTAAGAAAAAATCCTGATGCTAAAGCCCTACCGGCAATTTTTCGCACTCTGGATCAAGCCGCTAAAAAAAATGTTATCCACAGTAAAAAAGCTGATCGGCTCAAAGCCCGATTAAGTCAACTGGTAAATAAAACCAAACCGGTCGCCAAAAAAATCTAGCGGCTAATTAAAGAAATTAGCTAATCTTATGCTCCAGCCAATCCTTTATATAAAATGTCTTTCATTAAGGATTGATATGGCATATCTTTTTTATGAGCTTTAATTTTCAGCCTATCAATTAAGGCTTGAGGCAGCCTGACAGTTATTGGCCTGCTGGTTAACTTTAAATTAGGAAAGCCCACCCTCTCTGCCTTGCTCCAATCCACATACTCAGTTGAATCATGGGTTTGCCAAAATTCACGCTCCTCTTTTTCTGATTTAAACTTTGGTATTGACTTAAATTTTTTAGGCATATTTACTTTTCTCCTTTCTGTTTGCCAACCTGGCTGAAATTATTCTAATTTTATTTTCTCTTAAAGTAAAAACTACAAACAGTAATTTATTTTCTATATTTTTGCCCAGCAATGTGTATCTTTTCTCTTTGCGAGAGTGTTTAATATCTCTCAAGGTTATCGCTTTTTCGTCTAAAAAAGCTTCTTCTGCTTCATTTGGAGTAATTCCATGTTTTTGGTAGTTTTTATCAATATTCCCCCTGTCCCACTCAAACCCTTTGCATTTATCTAAACTCAACATTGTACATATTTTATAAATACATTAAACTTTTGTCAAGCAGTAAAAATCAAGTCCAGCTGTCTCGTTCCTTCCTCTTTACAAGCGCCTTTTTTTTCCTCTATACTGAATTTACTGTGGCAGAGAAAAAATTTAAGATCAATCTTCTTTCCCAAGAGAGATTTGAAAAAACCAAAATCGGCAGGATTGTCACTTGGGCAATTACTGTTGGCCGCTATATAGTTATTGCCACTGAACTTATTGTTATTATTGCTTTTTTATCCCGTTTTTATTTTGATCGCGTCCTAACTGATCTTAACGAAGAAATTAAACAAAAATTGGCGGTGGTTGAATCCTTTGCCACTTTAGAAAAAGAAGTTGAGGCTGTTCATAAGCGAACCACGCTTGCCAAAGAACTGCTTGCCGGCGAGCTGGCCGTATTTACACACATAAGTAAACTTGGTCAAATCACTCCTCCGGATGTCACTTTTGAATTACTCAGCTTTGACAAGCAAGAAGTCAAAATAAACGGCATCGCCCTCTCCAAAAAGGGAGCGGCCAATTTTCTCAATGCCCTCAAAACCAATCCGGAGTTTACCGGATTAAATCTAACTAATTTAAGCTCAAAAAAAAGCCAAGGAGAAATTGAATTTAGCTTGGCAGTTAACTTTGCTAATAATCAGGAGGACTAATGGCGCTTGACTACCATCAGGGATATGTCCGCTATCGCAACCAATTTAAGACTCTCAGGGAACTCTATCAAAAACCAATTGTTAGAACTTACTCTCTTTTGGTCTTAACTCTTCTTACTGTCTCTTTTTTGGGCTTAACCGCCATTAAACCCACCTTAACAACTATTGCCCAATTAATCAAAGAAATTGAAGACAAGCGGATTGTCACTCAACAATTGACTAAAAAGATCGAAAGCCTCTCTCAGGCCCAAATTGAATTTCAACGCATCAGGCCCAAACTTGACGGCTTAGACCAAGCTATTCCCAAGCAACCGGCGTTTGCCAATCTGGTTTGGGAAATTGAATACCTGGCCGCTAAACATCAAGTCAATCTCATTGATTTTCAAATTGGCAAGGTTGTTTTGCTGGGAGAAGACAAAGTCCAAAACTTAGACAACTCTGATCAACAAGCAGTTAAAATCACCCTTGCCCTGAATCTTGGCGGTGAATTTAATAATCTCCGGCAGTTTGTTAATGATTTGGAAAACTTACAAAGAATCATCCAAGTAGCTGAAGTTAATTTTTCAACTGACAGCAAGAAAAAAGATGAAACCGAACCGCTTGAGCTCTCACTTGTCACTGAAGCTTTTTACCTAAGAGAGGGAACCGATGATCAAACTTAAAAAACGCGCTGACTATTTAACCCTAGCCATTCTGAGCGTTATTATGGTTTTTACCTGGACCGGTGTCAGCGTCTACCTTACCCTTACTAAACCAGCTAAAATAAAGGTAAGTAAAAAACAACTTGCGCCCCTTCAAAGCAAATTTGATCTGGAAACTCTGGAAACTCTTAACCAAAGACTAATTATCAGCCAGGCTGAATTAACCGCTTTTGAAGAGCAAAAAACCCGGCCAACCGTCGAGCATCAAATGCCAGAGGCGAGCCCGACTGCCATAGAAAGCACTGAGGCCGCCGAATTAACACCATGAAAAAAACCAAAAGAATACCAACCATGCTGGCACTTTTAATTTTAATTGCCGGAGTTGCCCTGGGGGTTTTCCTGGTGCAAAAACAGCAGATTTTCAATCCCCGAGCTAACATTAATAAATCTCCGATGGATGTAAAAATTACCAATGTCAGTGATAATTCTTTTACTGTTTCCTGGAAAACCCAAGATCCAACTGTGGGTTATGTCGTTTGGGGAACTAAAGAAAATGCTTTAGAAAACATTGCTAAAGACAACTCAGAAACAAAAAGCCAGCTCCATTACATACAAGTTGCCGGACTTTCTCCAATGAACAGCTACAGTTTTAAACTCGCCTCTGATAATCAAACTAACCTTTATGATAACCATGGGCAGGCTTATAAAATAACCACCGGACCAAAATTAAACTCAATTACTGCTTCAGACACTATTTCCGGCATTGTTCTGGATAATCAAGGCATACCCGCCCAAAATGCGATTATCTATTTAACAATTACCAATGGGCAAGCAACTTCTACCCAGGTTAAAGCCACCGGCAACTGGTTAATAAGCTTAAACACTATTAGAACAGAATCGCTTCAGGACTGGGTTAAATACGATTTGGATAATACCATTATTGATTTGTCAATTCAGAGTGAAGAAGCAAAAGCCAATGTGGTAACTACAACCGGGTGCGCTCGACCGGTTCCCAATGTCACTTTAGGAAAAACCTATGACTTCAGGGAACTTTGTGGTCAAACAAACCAAGCAGCTTCAACCCCAATCACACCAACTCCGACAACTCAACCCACCCCCTTGCCAACTCCGGCAGGATTAATTACTATTGAAAATCCTTCTTTTGACGGTGAGACAATTAACACTAATCAACCTCAATTTTATGGCACCACTACTAATATTAATAAAGTACCGGCCGGTACAATCATCACTATCAAAGTTGAATCTGACCAAGTTTATACTGATTCAATAATTGTAGATGATAATGGCGAATGGCAATGGAGCTTGCCGGCTGATGCGGCACTGGAAACAGGCGAACACATAATTACCCTCTCCTTTATTGATGAAGACGGCGAAGAACAAACGATCAGACGTAATTTTATTGTGGCCAGTGCCAGTGAAAGCCAATTGCCTGCTTTCGAAGCTTCTCCATCGGCTGAGACCAGCGCTAGCCCAACGCCGACCGCCACCCCCAGTCTAACACCAACACCAACGTCAACCCCAACCCCAACTGCCACTCCAACTGCTTCAGCTTCAGCTATAAGAACCTCAATGCCTTCAACTGAAGCGGGTGTACCTGATTCCGGCTATTTAACCCCAACTTTACTGCTTTCTATTATAGGAATAGGCTTATTTATAACTGGATTCTTTTCATGGACGACCAAAAACTAACACCCGGCCAAGTGCCGGGAAACCAACCAGCAGTTAATAATGATCCGCAAACAGCGATTAATCAGGCTTTGAAAACACCGTCCACACCTACTCCGCCAATTAATAAACCCAACCCCCCCACTTCATCAACAGTTACTGAATCTGCTGAACCGCCTGTTCCACCCCCGCCCCCACCCATTATTCCGGAAGAGCCGGATATTAAAAAACCCGGCCGGGTAGAAGTCAGTGATAAAACCAAAAAGAATATAAAGATCGGCGGAGCAATCCTGGGTATATTTCTGCTTTTAGGCGGCCTGGTCGGCAGTCGCTATTTAGTTCAACAGCAAAAGGCTGGAGATATAAGAAAAGAGGCAGTTGAATGTAGTGGCTGCAGTTGTGATGAGTGTCCTGATGAATGTAATGAAGCTATGATCCCAAATCCTGAAGCATGCGGTGAAGGGAATTTTGCTTATTGCTGTTCACCTAAAGAAGATGATGGCGGTGATCCTTGTACCACTTGCGTAGGTCGCTGTGACCGTTCAGGCTGTAGTGTTTCCGGTAGCGGTACTGATTGCAGAACTAACTGCGGCTATTGGCCAGGCTGTAGCTATTGCAGAGGTTTATCAACCTCTGCCTGCGGCGAACTGCATAGTTCCTATTATTATGGTACTGGCGGAACAATCTCTTATGCTGAAGAATACTGGTGCTCAACTATTCAATGTGACAGCAATGCGCCTAATGGCGCCTGTATTGTAGTTTACATTGGTGACAATGGTGAATGGTGCATTGATGGCGCTTCCAATGTTTGTAGCGCTAATACCGGCAACTGCAGTTTTAATGAAGATCGCAATAATGACGGTCAGGTAAATCAAAAAGATTTAGATTGGAATTGTGATGATAAACCAGTTTTAACCCCAACACCCAGCCCAACAGCTGAGTTTGTCTGCCTTGACCCAATGACAATCAATCCTAATCCGCCGATTGCCGGCCAAGCCGCTACTTTAACCTGTCGCGGCGCAGTCCTTAATAACACAATTGACCGTTTTGACTTTCAATATCGCGAGACTGGCGGCAACTGGACTGATTTGGGCAACTCAACTGACACTGATAACAATAACCAAGAAAGTTTAGTTATAAACACTGTACCCAGCGGCGCCTGGGAAGCTCGCTGCCGGGTTTGCATCACCACCGGTGAATGTAGTCAATGGTATGAACCATGAATAAAAAGAAAAATCTAACCATCACTATTAGCTTGATTACCACCGTCATTCTGGCTGGTGTAGCGATTTTGACTGCTCAGCAGCTACAACAAATCAGCTATAAAAAAACCAAACCAACTGTGCCGGAGCAACCGTGGGCTCAAGAAGCCGAGCTGCCTTGTAGTTTAGACTTTACCGTAGTCGCTCCCACACCGACTCCAACACCAACCGGAACGCCGACACCCAGTCCCACGCCAACCAATACGCCAACACCGACACCAACCGGAACACCGACTCCAACACCAACCGGAACGCCGACACCCAGTCCCACGCCAACCAATACGCCAACACCGACACCAAGCAATACTCCAACCCCCACGCCCACCAACACACCGACACCGACTCCAACACTATTCCCTGCACTGGCCTGTATTGATTTAATCACTGACAATAATACTCCTAGTTTAGGCGATGAAATCAGTTTTACCTGTGTTGATACTGGCACTGAAAACTATGGTCCGGACCGGTTTGACTTCCGCTACAGTATTGATGCTGGTGGCTACAATGATATTCCCTGGATTGCTTCAAGTCTGCGCTTTGCTGACTATGAGGGCGTAGACCGTTGGATGGCTGATTCTCAATCAATCTCTATTGATATTCCCGGCACTTACAATATTCAATGCCGAGTCTGCCGGGAAAGCAACTGTACCACTTGGGGGGCAGCTGAATAATTATGAATAAAAAGAAAAACCTAACCATTGCTATTAGCTTGATCACCACAATCATTCTGGCTAGCGTGGCGGTTGTGACTGCCTGGCGGTTAAAGCAAATCAGCTTAGAAGAAACTAAACCGACTGTACCGGAGAAACCCCAAGCTCAGGAAGCCGAACTGCCCTGTAGCCTAACTTTTACAGTGGCTAGCCCAACTCCAACTCCCACGCCAACAGGTACTCCAACACCAACCAATACCCCAACTCCAACTCCAACACCAACCAATACCCCAACTCCAACTCCAACACCAACCAATACTGGCACTCCAACTCCCACGCCAACCGGCACTTTAACCCCAACCCCAACCCC
>JAHJAY010000024.1 GCA_018813815.1 Patescibacteria group bacterium
CGGAAGAACCGGATATTAAAAATCCAACTCGGCCCAAGTCCTCCACAATTAAGATCGGTGGGGCAATTCTGGGCATATTTTTACTTCTTGGCGGTTTGGTAGGGGCGAGATATTTAGTCCAGAAACAAAAGGTTGGTGAAAAACGAACCCAAGCACAAAATGAACAAGTTAAAACCAAAGAACAAAACCAAACCAACACTAGTCAATTAGATCCTAATTCAATTTTGCCTGATTCGCCGGTTAGTCTATTTAACAACAACCAAGTTGATCCAAAAGTATACAGTGAAGCCTTGGCTTATGATAAAAATGTATGGCGATCTGATATTGAAAGTGAACAAGCTAAAAAATTAGTTAATCAGCGGGTTTTTGAAAGACTTCTTTTATATCAAGAAGCTAAAAAACAGGGTTGGGTTATTACCGATGAAGAAAAAAGCGCCGCTGAAAAACGCTTATTTGGTGAAAATATCCATGCTAATCTTCGTTTATACCCTGAATTTAATCGCCAAATAGAAGCTGAAGCGATTAAAGAAAAAATCCGCCAGGAATTAACTTCTTGGCGGGCTGGCGAATACATTCGCCTTCGCTATACAGGTGTTGGTTCTGAAGCAGTTAGGAATAAGGGTCAAAACCCCAAAACCATTGCTCAAACCAAAATCAATGAAATTAAAAATCGCCTTGATCGCGGTGAAGCATTTTCTAGTTTAAGGGCAGAACTTAACAATGATAGCGATCTTATGGATCAAAATGATGGCGAGGAAATGCTAACCTTTAATTATTTAACCCTTGATTCCAGCTTATTCGATGATCCTGATTTTAATAAAAAAGTTCTTGATTTGAATGTTAATGAAATTAGCAAAATATTTACTATGCAATTAATGGATCATGAAACCAATAAATATATTGATTATGCTTTTGTTATTATCAAAACCACTGGCGGCATTAATGGTAGTTATAGCTCTTATAAAAATTGGTTGGACAAATCTTTTAGCCAAACCAAATATCAATAAATAATGAATAAAATAAAAACCGCTGGTACTATTTTAGGACTTTTTTTACTTTTAGGCGGCTTGGTGGGAACAAGATATTTAGTCCAGCAAAAAAATATTGGTGAAATAAAAACTCTGGCTGGTTGTCGTTGCGAAGTAGCGGGTGGTGACAACAGTTGTCCTACAGGAGACAAAGAAGAACATATCCCCAACAGCGGCTGTGAGGACACCGGTTGGGCGGTTTGCTGTACAGCGCCGGCGCCCACGTGTTTTAGCCCTAATTGTGACTCAGGCGGAATCTGCTATGCAAATGGTCAATGCGGCGCTACTAACCCTGATTATCCTGGAGTTATTTTTTGCTGTGTTAATGGTGGTTGGCTTCCCGAAGGCGACCCGGGTGATGGCGATTGCACTTGTAATGCTGGCGGTTTCTTCATTATAACCAAAGAGCTTAGTCAATCAGTCGCATCTGGAGACACCGTTCATGTCAGTGTTCAGGGCGGTCCTTGCAGTGAGGGATGTGGCGGTGAACCTTGTGCCGGCGCAGCCAAGGGCGGCAGTTGTACCATTAACTCAGGCGAAAAAAGCTGCCCTGTTGGTGGTCTAGATTGTTATTGTGAGCCTTTTACCATTTGCGCTACTTCAGATCTTTTTGGCAGTCTGGGTTGCGATGTAGTTTCTGGTGCTGTCAATGGAGGTAGCGCAACCGTAAATAATACTTACAGCCCGCCGCCTCCACCGCCGCCTCCACCGCCAACCGCGACACCTACTCCTACGCCAACGCCATTACCGGAATCCAGCTGTGTTGACCTAATTCCCAATGTTAATCTTAATACCGTCCAGCCCGGTGACACCATTCACTTTACTATTCAAGGTGAAAATGCTGACGACTGGCGAGCAGAAGTTAATGGAGTCGAAATCCTTAACAGCGGTAATGGTAATGAGTTTGACTACACTGTCCCTGCATATGGCAGTTATACTTTCCAGGCCTGGATTCATGGTGCAAGCGGCTGGGATAACGGCAGCCAATGCAGTGAAACCATACAGCTGGAGGCACCAGAACTTCTCTGTGTTGACCTTATTATGGATCCGGCTGATGCTTCGGATGTAGGCGATGAAGTCAGTTTCACCTGTATTGATAGCGGCACTAATGATTATGGTCCGGACCGGTTTGACTTCCGCTACAGTATTGATGCTGGTGGCTACAATGATATTCCCTGGATTGCTTCAAGTCTGCGCTTTGCTGACTATGAGGGCGTAGACCGTTGGATGGCTGATTCTCAATC
>JAHJAY010000025.1 GCA_018813815.1 Patescibacteria group bacterium
CAGTAAATGTCATAAATGTTAAAGTTAAGCGGTGCGTTTGCGCCCACAACTGTCAGCCAGTATTCGTGGCTGACATTATATTCTCCCCAATCAGGTGAAGAACCGTCAATTTGTAAATCTAATAATTCCGGACCATAGGTTTCATAGTTTTGAACTTCATCAGTCCAAACAGTATTTGGTGCCTTGACTGAGTATTTAGCGTCAGCGGTAATTAGGTCGCCGGCGGAAAAAGTCCCATTTGCCCGGATTAAATATGTTTCATCCTGAGTCAGAATTTGGCTGGTGACGGGCGAGCAGTCGGCGCTGACATTAAATCTTTCGGTTTCTAAAGCTCCATAAATTTTCCAGCCTTCTAAACCGGTTTCGCCCAGGTCTTTAAAAGCATTGCCGTTTTCATCATTAAATTTCATGCCCATAACTTTAGCCCAGCTCCCGGTATTAACCGTGTTGGATAAAATTTCGCTGTCATAAAAGCCGGTTCCATAACTGCCGCCTATTTGCCAGGCTTTATAAAGCAGGTCAAAACTGCAGGTGCTGTTGCCCAAATTCGGATCCTGATTCAAGGGCAGATTAACTTTATATTCAAACCAGTGTTCATTGCTTGCATAAATACCATTGCTAAAATAATCGTGGGAATTCGGGTTGATCAAGTCCGGGTCAGTGCCGCCCAGATTATAGTTAAAGCCAACCAGCGGCCCTGAATATTTCCAAGCAGTATGAAGTGTTCCGCCCAAGTCATACCATTTATAATTAACAGTAATATTTAAAGCCTGGCAAAGATCGTTGTTGCCGCCAAAATTATTAGTTTCCTGGCTGTAAACAAAAGGCAATTGGCCGTCATTTGCGCTAAAAGCGCTTCTGGTGGCAGTTTCGCCCGGCAAAATAGCTTCAGGTAAAAAATCAGCGGTATCTGAACGCAAGCCTAAATCAAGGGTGGTGGTTACCAATTGATTGCCAAGCGCTGTTTCAGCATCAAAGAATTCAGCGCCGGTAAAGTTTATTGCCAATAAGCTGACCACGAGAGTTAAAAATGATGCTTTAAGGATTATCCTGCCGATTGTTTTTAGAAATTTCATTTTTTCTTTGATTTTGGCTTTGGTTTACTTTTGGATTTTTTATTTTTATCAGCGATTTTTTTAGCCGGCTTTTCCTTTTTAGTTTTAGACTTCTTTTTTTGTCTTTTTTCTTTCCATTCTAATAATAGCCGCTGGATTTCTTTTTTGATATTCATTAGTTCGGAATAAATAATTAAAGTTCCGGGAATAACAATTAAAGCAATAAAGCCGGTTTGGGTTTTGGCAAAAGCGACACCATAACCAAGATATGGGATGGAAAATTTAACCCTGCCTAAAACTTGTTTGGCGCTTACTGCTTCCCTATCCGGATCTTCATTAGCGTTTCCTTTGGTTTTAAAAACAACCTGGCCATCTTTATCTTCAGTTTCAATTATCCGGTGAGTTACAGTTGACTTTGGATTTTTTAAATTAACTTCGTTCGGATTGGCGAAAAAAGTTATAATATCGTCTTTTTGATATGTGTCTTGCGGTCCAACCACGACCACTGAGCCGGTTTTAACTGTTGGTTCCATTGAGCCTGATTGGACTACAAATGCCCGATAGCCGCCCGGGGTTTTTAAAACCGAAAAAGCCGTACCGGCGGCAATAACCAATAATACGGTTATTGCTAACCAGTAAATAATATTTACCAGCGTTTTTAGTATTTTCATTTTTTACATTCCCCTACCAGGGCGGGCGTTCCCTCCCGCCCTGGTAGACTTAAACCAAATCCCTATCTTTAAAGATCAGAGTCATAATAATCCATTAACCCTGTCTCAAATAAGGTAGTAGTTGGACTCCACATTAAAGCTCCTGTGAGTGAACCCGGTGTGTAGGTGGCTTTAACCAGCCAAATCTTGGCATTAATCATGCTTTGATTTAGCTCAATACTGCTTCCAGCAGGCAGATTGCCAGTTCCTCCGGAAACAGTTACATTAGCTAAGGCTAATGAATTTGGCGCTGGCCATGGATCACTTCCATTTAACGGATCATCATACTTAATAAGAGTATAATCTCCATCTGCCATACCATAAACATTAAGCTCATAAACAAATTCACGATCCATAACCTTATAAGTTAACTCAGCATATTTACTATCACCAAGAAGCGTATGAGAACCACCTCCGTATTGAACCATTTCTTTGTTTTCCAGAACAACCGTATTTCTTAATTGTTCAGCATAAAGTTCAATATCAAAACTCATACCGTCGCCTTGGTATTCATTGCCAACGTCAACCATGTGATAGCTTTGTTCGACTTTCATCCACCAACCAACAGGAATCATGCCTAAATACATGTTTATTCCTTCAAGTGAGCCAATTTTGACATCATCGTCATCTACATAAATTGTTTCCCACCATACTGGTTCTGCATCTGGATATTGAGTCGGATCTACTTTGTAGAGCTTGACCATCATGTCATAGTTAATCCAATTATCAATATCATGGATTGAAAGAGTTGAATCAACAATAAGCTCTGGTTTGCTTGATTTAACATTATAGGTGTTGAAATTCTTAAGCGTTTTCCAAACATTGGCCGGATTATCACCTTCGTTATAAATTACAAAATCAATATAATCTGTATAACTAGGTTTCATGTCATTAAGAGCATAAGGTACAGCTCTGTTCCACGGGTTTTCGCCATCAACAGCAATGTCAATGGTGCCGGTGGTAAAAGTATTACCAACGACTCCTTCGGTGTCAGTGAACCAGGCTTTGGTGGCGCCGAATAAGCCGACTCCAACCATAGCAACTACAAATAAGCTTAAAAGTATTTTTTTCATATTTATTCACCTCCTCTCTATTTTTAACTAATTTTTACAATATGCCCCAAATTAAATAGGCGTGGGGCTTGGAATTAGACAAGTATTGTAAACTAATTGAGCCCAGCTAAAAGCTACTTGGCCCCAATTAGCGCACCAGTCAGGATTAGGCACGGTTGCCACCAGCTTAAATTCAACATCGCCGGTTAAAGGAACAGGCAAGTTGAAAGTTGTGGTTACCCAGCTTTCTGAACCTGTTTGGCCTTCATAGTGACCAAACTTTGTCCAAACACCTTCAATTTTGGCATAAACATCATAGCTGTCATCCTGAGAGCCGTCTAAATGGTGCAAGGTCAGTTGAACCGCATACTTATCATCAGCATGCATGGTAAATTCAGCTTCTTCAAAACCCTCATCACAGCTGTCGCCGAAACCGGTTAACAGTCGCAAAGTGCCATCATCACCGCCGCCATAATTACCGCCCCAGTCCCAAACATTACTCCAGCCGATTAAATTATGGTCAGCGTCCTCACCGGTGCCAATGTTATATTCTTCAGCAATACCATTGTCTGCTTGACAGCGTTCCAGTCCGCCCAGTTCACCTGTAGGTGAAGGCGCGCCGCCAACAATCTGCTGGGCAAAAAGCTCAACATCAAAAGTCATTTCATCACCTTGCGCCCAGTTGTCGGTCGAGCTGTCCATGTGATAGCTTTGGTCAACTGCCATTACTTGTCCGGGAAGCATGCGGCCTAAATACATCCAATAGCCGTTTATAGCAATTGTGTTGTCCAATTGATGATCTCCTGTATCTAAAACATAACCATCGCTTTCCCTGATAACTACCTGGCCGTCAATTTCCATGTCATAACGGATAACCGCGCCTATTTGATTATCAGAGTCGCCTGGTTCAGGCTCCGGAGTAGAGCCATCCTCATATCTGAAATTAACCAGTCTTTTCCAAACATCAGCTTCGTTTTCGCCCACATTGGTAATTTCCATCTGCATGTAATGAACTGTGCAGGGTTTCATGTCAGCCACAACAAAAGGCCCTTCATTATAATTGCCTTCTTCAATATCAATTGTGCCGGCATGAAAAAGATTGTCTGCTACTGTTTCCGTGTCGGAAAAATAAGAATAAGTGCCATAAGCAACCGCCGAAGCCACCACACCAATTAGCAATAAACTTACAAGTAATTTTTTTCCGCCAAAGGCGGATTTCATTTTATTCAACATTTTGCCTCCTTTTTAAGTACAAAAAAACCCGACACAATGTCGGGATAAATTGAAATTCTTACAGCTAACTAAGTGTTTAACCATAAAATTCGTTTCCACCTGGGCAGGGAGATTATTTTACAAAAGATGTATTTATCCTACTTTTTGATAATAAGACTTGTCAAGTACTAATTTCTTATTTTCTTCGTTCTTATTTAATTTGTCTAGTTATGACAATTAAACGTTTGAGTGTTGTTCCCGGTGGCCAGCAAG
>JAHJAY010000048.1 GCA_018813815.1 Patescibacteria group bacterium
GCAGAGAGGTTTATACAATTAAAAATTCTGAAAAGCAGAAAATTACGTAAAGCCCTGAGTTCGCAAACGAAACGCACCACTAACGGGTAAAATACCCGTCTAGGAGGTGCGTATGAATCATCATCATTTATCGCTCTATGAGCGGGAACAATTGGCTATTTTAAAAGCCAAAGGTTTAAGCTTTCGGGAGATTGGCAAGGCCTTGGGAAGAAGCCACGCAACATTCTCCCGGGAGTGGAAATACAAAGCTAAATACGGCAGACCGTACATTCCCTGTAAGGCCCACGAAAAAGCCAGAAAGGTAGCCATTTACCAACGGACTAAAGCGCCGCTTAAAAACAAAGCAGTTTTTCTGTATGTCCGTCATAAACTGCGGGGTTTAAAATGGAGTCCGGAAACAATCGCCGGCAGGTTGCCAATCGACTATCCCGGTGAATCAATCCATTTTGAAACCATTTACCGTTATGTTTACAACCATAAGAAAACCTGGGGAATGAAGTTGTGGCGGTATCTTGCCAAACACCGAAAAAGACGGTTTAAAAAAGACGGAAGAAAAGTAAAGCCGGTTAAGTATTTACGCGCTTTACCTCTGGCAGAAAGGCCGATTGAGGCTCAAACCCGTTTGGTGGCCGGCCACTGGGAAACAGACAACCTTGGAGGTAAAGTCAGCGATCAGCGGACTGTTTCCGGTACCACCGAAAGGAAATCCCGCTATACCCATTTAGCCCTTCTTAAAGATAAAACCAGTCTGACTAAAATGTGTCAGCTTAAAGGCAAGCTTTACCGGCTGCCGCCGGAACTGAGGCAAACATTAACGATTGACAATGGCCCGGAAAATGCCAAACACCAGCTCGTAAAAACCACCTTTAAAAGCGGTGTCTATAGCTGCCAGCCATACCATAGTTGGGAGAAAGGATCAGTGGAAAACATGTTCGGCAGAGTCAGACGGTTTATCCCCAAAGGCACCAGTCTGGATACTGTTAATAGGCAGACCATCCGTACCATTGAACATTGGTTAAATTACACTCCCAGAAAGTGTCTTGAATACCGGACTCCGTATGAGATAATGCAGAAAGAATTAAGTTTGATTAATAACCAGGGTGGTGCGTTTCAAGTGCGAATGTAGGGAATTATAGCTTCCCTTTCCAATAGGCCCATAGTTTAAATAAATCCGAACGGTTTTTCACTCTCGTAAAAGTAAAGTACCAGTTAAGGAATGAAACCTGTTGGTTAATTGCCATTCCCCGGTGGTTGATGAGTTTATTGACGGCCTGGGAAAAGGTTCCCTCCAGGGAATTGTTGGATCTGGGTAGGATCGGACAATCCAGGTGTTCAAAGAATGGTTTCTGGTAATCTGTCAGCAGCCGCCAGGCCCGTCTTAAATCTCCATGGGTATACCACCAGCCTCTTTTGGTTTCCGGGTTTTTCGTCCTTTCTTTTAACATGAGGCCGTAGCGGTCATACCAGTCATCCAGCCACTTAAGCCAGGTGTCCACTTCAACCCAGGAATTAATCTTGATCAGTTGTTCACCAATTCCTCTTAATTCCAGAGTGGCTTCAAACGGACTTCTTTGGGGAAGTAAGGCTTTGGCTGTCCGGTCAACGTGGGTTAAACACCGTTGGTGTGGGATGTCCCCGAACCCGGCGGTAACGGCATTGACGATTGCTCCCTTCCAGTCGGATACGGCCGCTATTGGCCGTCGGTTATCTCCGGAAATGACCTGATCCAATAACTCCAAGAGTTTAGCCATATCTGTAATTAAGGCCGGGTAACTTTCACTTGGTTGAAACGACCAGTAAAGATTTTCCCCGATGGTCACGTTCCGGTGAAGCAGGAATACCCCCAACCGTTTTAACCACTTGCCATCTACTCCGTAAACCCAGGGAGAGGATAATCTTGGCGGTAAAATCTGCCAGACTTCATCTGAGGACAACGGCCGGGTAAAAAAAAGCCGGAAGGTGACTGATAAAGTCGGCCGGGAGATATTCCGGTCATCCATTAGCTGTTGGCGATTAACTTTACCTATTGCCAAACGGTAAAAACCGGCAAAGTCAGAAAAACCAATCGGAAGATGTTTTTGCCTGCCAAAAGTCCGCTGACAACTTAAGCAGCGGTAGCGACGCCGGCCACGGAACCAACCAAATTTTTTACTTCTACCATGGCAGTAAGGACAACCGATAGTAATACAATAACGGCCCAAATCTTTTTTTGTTTCATAAAACAATCTCCTTTTTTAACTGATATTACAACCCGAAAGCCGATTTTTAGCAACACAAAATTTTACTTAAGCCAACTAATTGAGATTTGGTTATTTTCTAGAATAATTAGAGTAATTAGTATAATTAGGTAAATTTTAAAGATAGTTTATTAATCACAGGCAATAAGTTTCCCTCCATGATTTTGTCTAATGCCTTCCAAGACTGGCCAATGCGGTGGTCAGTCACCCGATTTTGAGGAAAATTATAAGTTCTGATTTTTTCGCTTCCATCTCCAGTTCCGACCTGCGATTTTCTTTCTTGCCCAATTTGTTCTTGTTGTTCTTTTTGCTTTTCC
>JAHJAY010000026.1 GCA_018813815.1 Patescibacteria group bacterium
ATTATAATAAAGGGTGTTGCTTGGGTATAGGTTTATGTTTGTTTATTTGTTAAACATTGGTCCACCAAAACCACCTTGACGACCGCCACCCAAAAGTGGATGCATTTGGCTTAAGTCAACGCCATTTGCCTCTGCCCAGGTTTGCATCTCTTCTTTGTGAGCTTGCATCTTTTTCTGTCTTTCTTCTGGAGAAAGGTCTTTGAACTCTCCACAATTGGTTTGCATTTCAGCTTTCTTGGCTAAAATCGCTTCCTTTTGTGCTTCGGTTAAATCACCGCCTTCAATTGCTTCGTTGAGCCTGTTTTCAAGCCGAGTTTGCATCTCAACCCTACGTTTTTCTCTGGTTTCATCAAAAACAACCTTCACTTCTTCTTCATTAAGCCCAAATCGCTCAACTAGTTTCTGAATGATAGGCGGGTATGAGCCTGATTCATTCTCTGCATAGGCTTTAGTAGTGCCGTAAGCAACAAAACCAACCAAAGCTAAACCGAGAACAAAAATGATTAGATATTTCTTCATATTCTTTCACCCCCTTTCTACAATAAAACTTATTAACAAGTCATAAAGTCATATAATAAACAACCAGTCTGAGAAAATGCTTAGAAGAGTATTTTTAAGAGTGTTATAGAAGAAGTTTAAGGGTGAAAGTGGAGCCTTTACCTAGAACGCTTGATACTGTAACAGTGCCTTTATGCAATTCAATAATTTGTTTAGCCAGAGACAAACCCAGCCCAAAACCTAAAACATTGTCTTTAGAACGAGATTGATCAACGCGGTAAAACCGGTCAAAAATATAAGGAATGTCTTTTTTAGCTATACCAATACCGGTATCTTTAATTTTGATAATCAGCTTCTTTTTATTTGATTTTGTTGTTATTCTGACCCTGCCTCCTTTGGGTGTGTACTTAACTGCATTATCCAAAAAGATAAGCATCATTTCTTCCAAGCTTTGTTTGTTGCCCTCAATTATATGTTCTGAAGTTTTTATCTTAATATCAATGTCTTTTTTCTTAGCTAAAGGAGAAATTTTTTTGTAGCTGGTTTGGATTACATCGCCAATCTTTACAGGTTGGAGGACAAAGGCATTATTTCCTTGCTGATATTGAGCCAAACTTAAAAGATTATTAGTTAAAGACTCAAGGTCTTCGATATCTTCAAGATTGCTCTCTAGCACTTTCTCCGCTTCCTTAATAGTTAGTTTTTTTTCTCTTAGTGCTACTTCGATTGTCGTTTTAAGGGCGGTTAACGGAGTGCGTAATTCGTGGGAAGCATCAGCTACAAACCGCCTTTGTTCTTCCATGGCGGTTTCAATTGGCCCCAGAGTTTTGCCTGCCAAAAAATATCCCGCTGCGGTCGAAACAACCAAGATTATTCCATTGAGTATAATCAAGTTTAAAACCACTCTTTTGTTCGCTGCGGCTAAATCCTCAACTAATTGCGGCCCTAATTCTTCAAAATGCTTTGGTAACTGTCGAGGAACAGGAAGGCCTAATTCTTCTGCTCTCAGGCGCGTTTCTGCTTGCCTAAAACCACGCCCTAATTCTCTAGTAATAGTGGTATAAATCACGAGGCTGAAAATTATGCTTATCAGCATAATTATGAAGAGATACCAGCCAGTGAGTTTTATTCTTGCTGAATGAAACATTATATTTTATAACCAAAGCCTCTTATTGTTTGAATAAGGGGCGGTTTATTTTTAAATGGTTTATCAATTTTGTTTCTCAGGTAACCGATATAAACTTCAACCGTATTTGGCAAAATATCAGCATCATAGTCCCAGACGTGATTAATGATTTGGTCTTTAGTTAAGATTTTCCCTTGGTGTCGCATTAGGTATTCCAGAAGAGCAAATTCTTTTTTAGACAACTTAATATCTTTGCCATTACGTTTTACCTGATAGCTTAAAGCGTCTAAAGTTAAATCATTTACCTTAAGCTGGTTATTTAGGGTTTGTTTTGGTCGGCGCCTTAAAGCCCTAATTCTGGCTAAGAGCTCGGCAAATGCAAATGGTTTAACCAAATAATCATCGGCGCCTGCATTTAGTCCATTTACCTTGTCATTAAGTTGTCCTTTTGCAGTCAACATTAAAATGGGAGTATGGATGTTTTCGTCTTTTCTAAGCTTTTTACAAATTTCCATACCGCCCATTTTAGGCAACATCAAATCTAGAATAACCACGTCATAATCTTCGGTAACGGCCAAGTCAAAGCCTTGTTCGCCATCATAGGCCACATCAACAGCATAAGACTCCTGTTCCAGGCCCTTTTTAATGGAATTGGCGATTTTGTGTTCGTCTTCAATAACAAGAATTTTCATCCTGAGGAGATATTATACACTTTTCCTGAGAAATAGCTGAGAAAACAAAGCATGTGGTTACTCTTTAGCAATCATCCAACTTTGTATTTCGCTAAGAATTTACTAATGACGGCCCGAGTAGTTAGATTTATAATGTTGTAAAATGGTAGAAGCTGAATTACATCCCAAACTGCAAAAAAGCTTTGAGGTTTTTGGAGATGCTTTATCTTTGGTGCAAGCAGTCATTTGTAATACGCCCCCCGGGGAGATTACTCAGTGGCCAAAAACAATGGTGGAGGGGTTGGTCAATTGACTTCCGGAGGGGTTAAGACCAATCATTAAGCAAACTTTTAAGCAATCAATTGAAAATTATATTACAAGAGAAAAAGAAATTGATTCTTGGTTAGCTGGGCAAGATTTTTTAGCTTCAGGTAAAAGTGAAACTGATAATTTTCAAGCTATTGAAAAGGTTTGCCAATTGGCTAATCAGGGTGAAGAGTTTGAGTTGACTTCAAGTTCTTTTTACACTCCCAGTTTAAAAAGAGTTCACGGTGGAATAGCCATAATTATTTCTCCACAAGATTTCCGCCGTTTAATTATTTCCGGAATAGAGATGGCTGATGGGGTAATTAATGCAGCTGATAGGCCAGAGCTAGTAGATAACTATCTTAGTCAACAGCAGTTGGGTTTTGTTTTAAAACCAGAGGGAAAAGGCTTGCCTAAAGATATGAGAATTGTTGTTGTGGCAGATACTTATGGTATTGATAAGATTTTAGACCATGAAGTTTTTGGTGAAGGCATTGGTTTGGAGATTGATCAGGCAATTACTCAAAATAAAGAACTTCATGAATTTAGAAAAATATTTCCTTCAAAATTTAAACCAGAAACTAAGGTAACCCTATATGATCTAGCTGCCAGAATAGAGCAAGGTGAGAAAGTTACCAGCTTAGGGGAGCTTAATATTCCGCGGCAATGGGCCGCTGATCATCAAGACGATGCGGCTTTTCTACACCTTATTATTACTAAAGTCAGCAATGTGTTATCAGGCGCAGCGATTGGTGAAGGAATAGCCGACAGAAAACAATTAGCTAATATTATTCGCGGTGGAACTTTATTGCCTGAGAATTTATGGTTGTTTTTAAATCAAGGCCAGCCAGTCAGTGTTTTAATCCCCGCAGCCATAAGAGATAAATCAAATTGGCACGCTGAAGACGATCAAGTTCTGTTGGCAAAAATAGCTGGCCGTTTTGTTTCTAACCGGCCCACTTTAAAACCGGCTCATGATGGTCAACCGGCTGATGCCATTGAGTTAGCCGGAATTAAATATGAAGTTGTTACTTCTAGGAGTCGATGTTTTATTGCTCGTGGCGGGCAGGGAGTGGTTTATATGGCCGAGAGGGTGCCTGATGGCGAAAAATATGTAATTAAAGAATTACTGTTTCCGGCCCGGGAAGCTTTAATTGCTAGTCCGGATATTGCCGTTACCTTTGTTACTGGTTTAGTTCAGCAATATCCCAATAGGCCAGACTCGATTTTACGAGCTTTGTTTCAAGCCGCTGGTATGCCAGATCAAAGCTTTGGCAAAATTTATAGAGAATATATTGTTAATAAGCTGAGGCAACTTGGAGTTAGCGCAATTGTAGATGGAGCCTTTACTTCTAAAAATGGGCCACCAGAATTTCTTATCCAGCAGCTTAAAGCGGCTGCGGCGGCTTTTACTGAGGAACCGGAAACGGAAAAATTAAAACATGAATTGGAAACTGCCCTTCAATTATTTGTGGCTGAAAGTGAAGTATTGCATAAACTTGGAGGTATAAAAGGCATTGCTGCTTCGTTAGGGGTGGTTTTAAGTCCTTTAACTTCGATCAAAGACCTGCGTTACCATTGTTTTTATATGGTGCAAGAATTTGTTGCCGGAAACAACCTTCATGAGGCAGCTGGAATAGAGAGTGGAAATAGGGCGTGGAAATTTTCTCGATCAGTTGATTTTATTCGGGCTTTTTTATCTATTTTACAGCAAGCTCATGAGCGGGGTGTGGTTCATAAAGATATTAAGCCTCGGAATATTCAAGTAGATGGCCAGGGGTATCCGGCTCTATTAGATTTTGGTATTGCCAAGCCTCAGCTTTCTCGACTAGGAGAAGCAGAGAGGTTAGGGATAAGAACAGGAACGACTCGGTTGGGTACGCCGGGTTATGCTCCGCCAGAACAAGTTGTTGGCCACACTGATATTCGCTCAGACATTTTTTCAACCGGCATGGTGCTTTTTAGCCTTCTTACCGGCTTAGATGCTGAAACGGCTTTATATGATCGTTTTGGTTTTGATCTGGATAAGATTCATCAATATATGGAGCAGCAGCTTAATCAGGCTAGTGTTCCGCCTGAACTACAGACTATTGTTTTAACTGCTACTTCTTCTCGGCCTGATGATCGCTATCAGACAGCGGTTGCCATGTGTCAAGCCTTAGATAGTATTATTGTTGTTACTCCGAATCAAGCGCTTGATAATCAGCTGGCGCAAATAACTAGTGCAGATTTTTCTGATTTTGATCCTTCATCAAACAAGCCTTTACCTAGAAAAGCACAGGTCTATGTTAACGAAATTATAGAATTTGCCAGACAAGATTATGATAATGTTTTGGAGATGTTTGCCCGGATTCATCAACTAGCTACTTTTGATTGGCATAATAATGAATTGACTGGTTGGGTTTTTAAAGAACTTATTTTGAGGACAGGAAACATAGTCAAACACTATTTATTAACTGAAGACGTTGCTCTTTTTCGACCGGTTTGGTTTGATTCAATTCAACACCTTTTGAACGAAATAAGACTTAGATATCAAGAAGATTTTATTTCTTGTCGCTCCGTTTTTAAATACTACCTAGAGTTGTTAGGGAAAACAGTAGAGCTAAGACCTGATTTAGCTGATAAAGTGATGCAATGTTTTAAAGAACAATATTGTTCTCCATCTGAGCTTTGTTTGGAGGAAAAAGAAACAGTTGCCGAGCGGGCTGTTCTTACAATAAGCCAAATACATAAAGAACAAAAAAGGGTTGATTTAGCCTGGTTAGATATAGCTGAGACCCATTTGGCCAGCAACCAATTTCCGGGTTGGATTTCTCAGCTTTCTAATGCTGGATTTGCTTATTTTAGTTTGATAAGGAAGCTTGTACAAGATCCGGCCTATACTACAGCTGTGATTGGTAGACTGCAAAAACTTCAGGCGAACCTTCCAAAATTTAAAAATAAAAACGTAGCTTTGGCTTGTGTGAGGCCTATTCAGTCAATACTTGAGGAATATCAACCACAACAAGTGGTTACTCCTGAAGCCTGATATTAGTTGAGGTTATTGTTTATGAATGTTAATGCGAGACCAACAGCTTTTTGAATTTTCCCAAAAGATGAACGATTAATAAGCCAAAAGTGGTGGTTAAGGCTCCGAGGGAAAATAAAAAGAAAACTGGTTCTTCAAAGCCGAGTAAGTGGGAGCCGACATTGTGAATCACCAGACCAATAAGAAACGCCAAAAAAGCCAGGATAAAGCCGGGCGGCCGAAAAGGCTTAATTAAATAAGCCAGCCAGGTAATATCCAGGCTGAGTATAATTGATTCATCAACTAAAGGTTCGCCGCCGGAAAGAATGTCAAGAATTGCCAGGGCAGATAAAGGGAAAATTAATACAGAAACCAGGATTTTAGTTTTTTGCTTCACCAAATTTATTATAGCAAATTCAGCGATTTTTTGCTATTATATAAGTCATGAAGATTGTGGTTGTTGGTACGGGATACGTTGGTTTAGTGACAGCGGCGATCATGGCCAAATTTAACCACCAAACAGTTGGTCTTGATATTGATGCGCTTAAAATTAAAAAACTCAATCAAGGGAAACCGCCTTTTTTTGAAGCCGGCTTAGAAGATTTGCTCCAGGCCGGTATTAAGAAGAAGCGCCTTAGTTTTACTACCAGCTATCGATCAGCCATTACTGGCGCTCAAGTGGTATTTATTTGTGTGGGTACTCCCTCCAAGGATAGTGGGGAAATTGACCTTTCATATATTAAACAGGCTTGTAAATCAGTGGCCCGGGCCATGAAAGGACCTTTATTATTGGCGATTAAAAGCACGGTGCCTCCCGGAATTCAAACGGTTATTAAACCCATTATTAAACAACATACAAAATACGATTTTGATTTGGTTACTTGTCCTGAATTTTTAAGAGAAGGCAGCGCAGTTGAAGACAGTCTGCATCCCGACCGAATTATTATTGGCGCTGAAAACGATAAAGCGGCTAGCATCATATTAAAACTTCATCAGTCAATCAAAGCGCCTAAACATGTTTTTGATATTAACTCGGCGCAATTAGTTAAGTATTCGGCCAATGCTTTTTTGGCTAATAAAATTTCTTTTGCCAATCAGATTGCCAATTTGTGTGATCGTGTGGGTGCTGACGCTAAATTAGTTATGTTTGGGCTTGGGCTTGATCGGCGAATTGGTAAAGATTTTTTAAATCCCGGTTTAGGTTTTGGCGGCAGTTGTTTTCCTAAAGATAATGCGGCGATTTCGTTTTTAGCCAAACAACACGGCTTTAGTTTGATTATGGTTGATACGGCCCGCAATATTAATGAGCAGCAGGTGGATATAGTTTTTAATAAATTGGTTAAACTTCTCGGACCATTAAAAGGCAAGACTGTGGCGGTTTTAGGCTTGGCTTTTAAACCGGGAACCGATGATATGCGTCAGGCGCGTTCAGTTCCCTTAATTAAGAACATCGTTAAAGCCGGCGCCCGGGTTAGAGTTTATGATCCGGCGGCTATCTCTAATGCCCGGAGGTTTTTAAAAAGCTTAAAAATTATTTACAGCACCAGCGCTTATCATGCGATTGAAACGGCCGATGCCATGGTTTTAGTAACTGAATGGCCCGAGTTTGCCAAGCTTAATTTTAAAGCCATTAAACGTTTAATGAAGCAGGCGATTGTAGTTGATGGCCGGAATCTTTTTGAGCCGGCAAAACTGAAAAAACTGGGCTTTAAATATTTAGGGGTTGGCAGAAGATGAAAAAGACGGCTTTGATTACTGGCATTACCGGTCAAGATGGCTCTTATTTAGCCGAGCTGTTATTAAAAAAAAACTATCAGGTAGTTGGTCTAATCAGCCGGAAGCATAGCATTGGCAATGATAATATCAAAGCCATTAAAGCTCAGCTTATTCTTGAAGCAGGTGACTTACTTAACAAAGCTTCTTTAAAAAAAATTATTCTTAAACATCAGCCAGAGGAAATTTATAATTTGGCGGCTGTCAGTTTTATTCCTGCCAGTTGGGATCAACCTAGTCTTAGTTTTAATATTAACACTTTGGGTTTAGCCCGGATCCTGGAACTGGTTAAAGATCATTTGCCCAAAACGCGAGTTTTTCAAGCTTCTTCGGCTAAAATATTCGGCCGGCCTGAAAACAGTTTGGTTGATGAGCAGACATTGATTTCCCCCCGCGATCCTTATGCTGTTTCCAAAGCCGCGGCCCATTTTTTAATTCAAGCCTTTAGAGTTAAATTTGGACTTTTTTGCTGTTCAGCCATTATGTTTAATCATGAATCGCCTCGCCGGGGTTTGAATTTTTTGACCCGTAAAATTATTCATGGAGCAGTGCAAATAAAACAGGGCAAACAAAAAATCCTGGCTTTAGGCAACCTTGCCGCTCAGGCTGATTGGGGTTATGCGCCCGAATATACAACTGCCATGTGGTTAATGCTGCAGCAGAATCAAGCCGAAGATTTTGTTTTAGCCACCGGGAAATTGCATTCAGTTAAACAAGTTTGTCAGGCGGCCTTTAATTGTCTTGACCTTGATTATCAAAAATTTGTTACAATAGATAAGCGCTTTTATAGAAAAGCCGAAGCGGCTTTTGCCGGCAATCCGGCCAAGGCTAAACAGCTTTTGGGCTGGAAGCCGGAAACGGATTTTAAACAATTGATTAAAATAATGGTTAAAGCCGAACAGGAGAGATGAAATGATTAAACAAAAAAAAGCCCTAATTACCGGTATTACCGGCCAGGACGGTTCTTATCTGGCTGAGTTTTTGTTGGCAAAAAACTATCAAGTTTATGGTCTGGTCCGGAGAACCAGTATTCCCAGCTATGAGAGAATAAAAGACATTAAAGATAAAATCAAGTTGATTTCCGGTGATTTGACTGATCAACATTCTTTAACTTATGCAGTTAGGCAAGTTCAACCCGATGAAGTTTATAATTTGGCGGCTCAAAGTTTTGTTCATACTTCTTTTGACCAGCCGGTGTTAACCGGTGCAGTGACGGCTTTGGGAGTAGCCAGGGTGTTAGAGGCAGTCCGTTTAGCTAGCCCTAAGGCTAAGTTTTATCAAGCTTCTTCTTCAGAAATGTTTGGCCGGGTAAGACAAAAACCCCAGAACGAAGCCACCCCTTTTTATCCCCGCAGTCCTTATGGTGTAGCTAAGGTTTATGGCCACTGGATTACAGTTAACTATCGGGAGTCTTACAATATGTTTGCTGTTTCGGGAATTTTATTTAACCATGAATCGCCCAGGCGGGGTTTGGAGTTTGTGACGCGGAAAATTAGTAATGCAGTTGCCCGGATTAAACTTGGCCAGCAAAAAAAACTCTATCTTGGCAACTTGGATTCAAAAAGAGATTGGGGTTATGCGCCGGATTATGTGGAAGCAATGTGGTTGATGCTTCAACAGGATAAAGCTGAAGATTTTGTCATTGGTACCGGAAAAACCTGGTCAGTGCGCCAGTTTTGCCAAAAGGCTTTTGCGGTTGTTGGGCTTAATTGGCAGGATTATGTTGAAGTCAAAAAAGAATTTATGCGCCCGGCAGAAGTGGATTATTTAGTAGCTGATTTTACTAAAGCCAAAAAATTGCTTGGTTGGCAGCCAAAAATCGGCTTTGACCAATTAGTTAAAATTATGGTTGAAACTGATTTAAAAACCTAAAAGGAGGCCTAAAATGAAAGCAGTAATTATTATCCCAACATATAATGAAAAAGAAAATATTGAGCGCACCATTGAGGAGCTGGTTAAAGAGTTGACCAAGATTCCTCAGGGTTATACCGGCCACGTTTTGGTGGTTGACGATACTTCTCCTGACGGCACAGCTGATTTAGTGCAAAAAAAGATGAAACAATATGACAATGTCCATTTATTAATTAATCCGGACAAAAAAGGTTTAGGAGCCGCTTATATTAAAGGTATAAAATACGCGATTGAGAAATTAAAAGCGGATTTAGTCTTTGAGTTTGATGCTGATGGTTCGCATCAGCCCAAGTATGTACCCGGCATGTTGGCGGAGATTAAAAATGGGGCGGATGTAGTAGTTGGCAGTCGTTATATTCCCGGCGGTTCAATGCCGGCTGATTGGGGAATTGATCGTAAATTAATTTCCTATTTAGGTAATTTGATCGCCCGTTCGGTTTTATTGACTTTCCAATATCGGGATATGACTAGCGGTTTTCGGGTGAGTAAAACCAGCTATTTAGCCAAGATTGATTTAGACAATTTATTATCCATGCAGTTTGCTTACAAACTACATCTTTATTATGCGCTTCATAAGCTGGGAGCGAAAATTGTTGAGTATCCAATTGACTTTATTGATCGGGCCAAGGGCAAAACTAAATTTCCCAAAAATAATATTAAGGATTCTTTGCGGGTAGTTTTTACTCTTAGATTTCGGGAAAGTGAAAAATTCATCAAGGTTTGCTTGGTTGGCTTAATTGGTGCGGTTATTCAGTTTTCCTTTTTTAACTTATTAAGGAACTTGTGGTCGCCGGAATATGCTAATGCGGCGGCAGTCGAGGTGGCGATTGTTTCCAATTTTATAGTTAATAATCTTTGGACTTTTAAAGAGCAGAAAATTAAGAAGGTAAGCAAATTATTAGTCAAATTTGCTCAATTTAACCTGGTTTCTTTAGGTTCTTTATTGATCCAGTTTTTAACTATGAAAGCCGGTGTGGCAATTGTCGGCCGCTCGCTTATTGGCGAAAATATTCTGGTGTTTATTGGTATCATTATTGGTTTAGGCTGGAATTACACGATGTATACCAAATTGGTTTGGAAGAAGTAATAATTATTTTGTTTAGAGTATGAAACAGCTTGATCAGCTCTCGGTTTTTCTCCCGGCTTATAACGAGGAGAAAAATATTGAGGCAACAATTCTGAATGTGTTGGAAACCTTGAAACAGGTGAGCCGGCTTTATGAAATTATTGTTGTTGATGATGGTTCAACTGATGCCACTGTCCAACGGGTGCTTCAATTAAGAAAAAAAATTAGCGTTCTCCGCTTGCTTAAGCATAAAACCAATCAAGGATATGGAGCGGCGATTAAAACCGGTTTAAAAGCCTGTCGTTATCAATGGATAACTTATATTGATTCTGACGGTCAATTTGATTTTTCGGAAATTACCAAACTTCTTAAGCTAAAAAATTCTGCTGATTTAATTATTGGTTATCGCCGCCGGCGATCCGATAGCGGCTATCGCCGAATTTTACAGAAAATTCTGCGCCTGGTCGGTTTGTCGCTTTTTGGTATTAATGTCAAAGATGTTGACTGTGGTTTTAAATTAATCAAGAAAAAAGTTATTAAAGCCATTTTTCCTTTGGTAACTAATAGCGCGATTACTGAAACCGAACTGATAGTTCGGAGTGATCGGGCCGGATTTAAGATTAAACAAGTGGCGGTTAATCATCATTTGCGCGTCGAGGGCGAGCAGACAGGGGGAAAATTAAAAGTTATTTGGCGGGCGGCTCAAGAGGGGATTAAGCTTTGGTGGTTATTGTTAAACAAATACCGGGCCTTAATCGGTTTAGCGATTGCCGCTTTGGCAATTTTTTTACGCTTTTATAAAATAAGGGATTATTTGATTTTTTTAGGCGATGAGGGTCGTGATGTTTTAGTGGTTAAGCGAATGTTGTTTGATCATAAATGGACTTTATTGGGGCCAACAGCTTCAGTAGGCGGTTTTTATTTAGGACCAATTTATTATTATTTTATGCTGCCGTTTTTGTGGTTAAGCCGCCTTGATCCGGTTGGGCCGGCGTTGATGGTAGCGATTGTTGGCAGTTTAACCGTTGGTTTGGTTTATTTAGTCGGCCGCCGGCTTAGCGAGTTTACCGGGGTGCTGGCCGCGCTTTTTTACGCCGCCGCACCTTTAATAGTTAATTATTCGCGCAGTTCTTGGAATCCGAATTTAGTGCCTTTCTTTTCTTTAATGATCATTTATCTTTTAAACAAAGCTGTGCGTCAGAAAAAAACCGCTTGGTGGCTTTGGGCGGGCGTTTGCTTGGGAATTAGTTGGCAGCTTCATTACTTGACCTTGATTCTTCTGCCTTTGATTATATTTGCCGGTGTATGGTTGATGCCGCGCCGGTTATGGCTTAAGGCCGGTGTAAACTGTTTATTGGGAACATTGCTGGCGTTTTCACCTTACTTGTTTTTTGAATTGAGGCATGGTTTTCCTAACAGCCGGACCATTTTTCGTTTTATTACGCAAGAGAGCGGGGCAATTGACTGGCGCGCTGATTTTACTGACATTTTTTTAAGAAACAGTTATCGGTTATTAAGAGAAATGTTTTTAGTTCAGTCAGACAAAATATTGAAATTAATGACGTTGTTGGCCGGACTGACTGCTTGGGGATTAAGAAAAAAAGCCAGTTTGCTCAGTCTTTGGCTTGTGGGTGGTTTGCTGATTTTGGCTTTTTACCGCGGAGCGGTTTATGATTATTATTTTGGTTGGTTGTTTCCGGTGGTGATTATTTTAGCCGCCAGTTTTGTAAACTGGTTTTGGCAGCGGGGCAGGTTGCTTAAAGCATTGGCTTTAGTTTTAATCGTGGTGATTCTCAATAATTTTTATCAGGGAATGTATTGGCATCAACGGCCGAGCAAAATGATTGATCAGGCCGAAGAATTAGCGGCTTTCGTGCTTGATAAAACTAGAGGCGAAGCCTTTAATTTTGCTTTAATTAGCGGCCATAATAGCGATCATGCTTATCGTTATTTTTTTGAAATTTGGAATCAGCCGCCTTTAGGGTTGGAAGAGCAGGTGGTTCAGCAGTTAATGGTGATTTGCGAAATGGCCGAGTGTCAGCCTTTGGGACATCCTTTATGGGAAATAGCCGGTTTTGGCCGGGCCGAGATTAGTGGTTCTTGGACTGTTGGTCCTGAATTTAAAATTTATCGTTTAGTCCATCATACTGATTCAGTGGAATTGATTGGTCAGCCGGCCATTCAAGGGGGTTAAATGAAAAAAGTTTTTTTGTCGGTGATTATTCCGGCCTACAATGAAGAAGGCAACTTGAGTGACAATCGTTTTGTCCAAATGTTAAATTGGTTAAAAAAACAGCCTTTTTCCCAAGAAGTAATTATAGTTGATGATGGCAGCACTGATCAAACCGCCAAGTTGGTAGCTGAGCTCATTCAGCCATTTAAATTTGCCCGCTTAATTCGCAACCGTCATCATGGCAAGCCATATACGGTTAAACGCGGTATTTTAGAATCTTGCGGTCAACTGGTTTTATTTAGTGATTTTGATCAGGCAACACCTATTAGCGAAGTTAAAAAACTGATTAAAAAAGCCCGGAGCGGTTTTGATGTGGTGATTGGTTCTCGGGAGATTAGCGGCGCTAAACGGGAAAAAGAGCCGGGTTATCGTCACCTGATGGGGCTGGTATTTAATTTTTTAGTTAGGCTGGTTGTATTTGAAGATTTTACCGATACTCAGTGCGGTTTTAAGTTATTCAGTCAGGCAAGCTCCCGGGCAATTTTCAAACGGCTTTATCACTATGATAAGCATAAACCCAAACATGCTTTAGTCGGCGCTTTTGATGTTGAGGTCTTATATTTGGCTAAGAAGCTGGGTTATAAAATTGCCGAAGTGCCGGTTAATTGGCGGCATTATAAAACAAAACGGATTAATCCGCTGCGCGACTCAATTAGCATGACCTTGGAAGTCTTGGCAATTCGTTTTCGCGATGCCTTAGGTGACTATGACTAAAAAATTAACTCTTGCCTACCTGATTTTATTATTGTTATTAGGCCTTTTTTCTTACACCCAAATTGATCTTAATTTAACCTTATCCGCCTGGCCGCCCTATCAGGCAGTTCAGCAGCAACTGATTCAACTTGGCTATTTTCACCGCCCCTTAAATGCTCTAATTTATTTTAGTATTTATTTACTACTTACTATTTACTACTTACTATTTGTTAATTTAGCTTCTCGGGGCAGGTTGACTTTAAGGGCAATTAAAACTCTAATCGGTTTAACCGGGGCGATTTTACTCCCTGCTTATCCGGCTTTTTCTCATGATTTATTTAACTATATTTTTGATGTCAAAATTTTACTGATTTATCATCAGAATCCTTTTAAATATAGACCTTTAGATTTTCCCGATGATTTATGGACTCGGTTTATGCATTGGACACACCGAACTTTTCCTTACGCGCCTTTTTGGCTGGTGCTTTGCGCGCCTTTTTTAGTTCTTGGGTTTGGCAAGTTTATTTTAACTTTTTTTAACTTTAAACTATTGGCGCTTTTAGGATATTGGGCTTCAACTGTTTTGATTTATAAAATTAGTCAAAAACTTAAACTAAGCAAGCCGTTATTGCCGGTGGTTTTATGGAGCTTTAATCCGCTGGTGATTTTTGAGGGTTTAATAGCCGGCCATCTTGATCTTCATATGGCGGTTTTTAGTTTGGCTGGTTTATGGTTTTTACTGTCATCACGCCGGCTCTTAGCTGGTTTGTTTTGGCTTTTAGCTGCCGGGATTAAATTTGTGCCGCTGATTTTTTTACCTGCTTTGGCGGTAAAGCTAAAACCCTTTAAATTAATAAAATTACTGTCTTTATTGTCTTTGTTGTTTTTACTGGGTTATTCGATCTATAAAGAACCTCAGCCCTGGTATTGGTTACTGCCTTTGAGCCTGACAATTTTCCTGCCTCGAACTGACTTTTTAAAACGTTTTTTGCTTTGTTTATCTTTGCTTCAGCCATTAACCTATTTGCCGTTTTTCTATTTAGGTGACTATACCTATCCTGTTAGGCTGGTTAAGTGGGCTAGTTTAGTTTTAGCATTTTTGCCAGTATTAGTTTGGCAATTAACAGACAGAAAAATCCACTCACGATCGTGAGTGGAAATGCACATCAGTGAAGCATTTTGTGAAAAAATAATGAAGCAATTTATCCAAAAAAACCAGCGACGTTTAGTTATTTTTCTGCTTTTAGTGTTTTTTGGCCATTTAGGTTGGCGGATGTGGCAGTATCGGGTAGATTTTAATACCCCTTGGGATGCGGATTATTGGCGCCAGCGCTATGAGCAGTCGCAATGGATAGTGTCTGATTCTAAACAAGGTATTGGTGATGATGCTCTTTATGCTCATGCCGGCTGGCAATACCTTCATGGTACTGACCCGACCCTGATTAATCCTGAAGTGCCGCCTTTGGGTAAATATTTAATTGGCTTAAGCTTGCTGGTTTTTAAAAATATGGCCGCTTTTGGTTTGTTAAGTTTTTTATTGGCGTTTGGGGCTTTTTTCCTGGTTAACCGTTTGTTTTTTCCGCCGGTTTGGGCATTACTGCCTGTGGTTTTGCTTTCTTTGGAAAAGTTGTTTTATCAGGAAATCAGGGCGCCGTTTCTTGACCTGCTTTATCTGAGTTTTTTTCTGCTCACCAGCTATTTCTTTTTAAAAGCCAGAAAATTAAGCGATCACCTTTTATCCGGTTTTTTTCTCGGCTGTTTTGTGGCTACTAAATTTTCCCTTGGCGGTTTATTAGTAGTAATGACTCAGGTAGTTTATTTAATTTGGCAAAAAAGAAGCCGGTTAATTTACTGGTTAGCGTCTTTATTGGTGTCAGCCGGTGTTTTTTTCCTAAGTTATTTTAAATATTTACAAAATGGTCACAGCTTGTTGGATGTGTTGCGGGTTCAAAAATGGATTTGGCATTTTTATGCTATTAGTCAGGCGAAAAGCGGACCGTTGGCGGTTTTCCGGTTATTGTTATTAAATCAATGGCCGGTTTGGTGGCAAGCTGAGCCAATTAAAACCAAGGTTTGGTTTTGGAGCTGGCCGGTTTTCTTAGTCATTCCCTTTGTTTCTATTATTTGGCTTTTCCGGCGTCGAAAAAAAAGTCTGACTCAGACTGAACGAGGCTTGGTTTTTTTAACTTTTTGGCTGTTGGGTTATTTAATTTTCTTAATGTTTACTCCGGTTTGGCCGCGTTATTTGCTCTTGTATTTTCCTCCGGCTTTTACTAGTCTGTTTCTTTTGCTAAAATTAAAGGGTGGATCACAAACAAAAAGAAAAACTTAAAAGTTGGCTTCCTTGGTTTGGTGCTGGTTTATTGCTGTTTTTAGTCAGCCGGTTGATTAATTTAACTCTGATTCCTATTTTTACTGACGAAGCGATTTATGTTCGTTGGGGTCAGATTGCTTTACGTGATGCCGCTCAACGCTACATTTCTTTAACTGACGGCAAACAGCCATTATTGATCTGGTTGTTTATTCTTTTTCAACATTTACCGTTTGATGTGCTTTTTTCTTCCCGTTTAGTTTCTGTTAGCGCTGGTTTGTTTTCTTTTATATTAATTGGTGTAATCAGCTGGTGGTTGTGGAGGGATAAGCGCCGGGCAATTTTAACCAGCCTGCTGTATTTAATTATTCCCTTTTTCTTATTTTTCGATCGTTTAGCTATTTATGATAGTTTATTGGCGGCCACAATGATGCTTTGTTTGTTTTTAACCTTTCTTTTGGTTCAAACCTTACGTCTTGATGTGGCTTTTTTGTTTGGCGTTGCTATTGGTTTGGCCCGGTTAACTAAATCATCAGGGCTTTTTGCTGTTTATCTTTTTCCTGCGAGTTTAATATTGCTTAACTGGCCCAAAAAATCTCAAGATCGACTGCGGCTGGTGATTCGTTGGTTAGGCCTGGCCGCGATTGCAGTAGTAATTTCTGAGGCGATGAACACCATTCTTCGGCTTTCACCCTTTTATCACATTATTGGTTTAAAAAATCAAACTTTTATTGTTAGCTTAGCTGAATTTATTAAAGATCCCTTGATCCGTTTTTGGGGCAATTTGCGCGGTTTAAGCGATTGGCTATTGGGTTTTATGACTTGGCCGGTGATAGTGGCGATTATTGCCTCGCTTTTAAACGCTAAAAAACACTTCCGGCAAAAGCTGTTTTTGTTTACTTGGTTTATTGGTCCCTTTATGGCCATAGCTTTGTTTGGTAAAGTGATTTACCCGCGATTTATAGTTTTCATGGCTTTAGCTTTATTGCCTTTAGCCGCTGACGGGGCGGTTAGCGTGTTTGATTATTTGAAAAAGAAAACCAAGCGATATAAGGTTAGCTATTTGCTATTAGCCGTGTTAATTATTCCTTTAACTATTGATCTTAAGCTTCTTTTTAAACCCGCTTTGGCCAACATTCCCGCAACATCTAAAAACCAATACATCAGTTCCTGGCCGGCCGGCGGCGGAGTTAAAGAGGTGGTTGATTTTCTCCGGCAAAAAGCCGAGACTGGTCCGGTTTTTGTAGCCACTGAGGGTACTTTTGGCTTAATGCCTTTTGCTTTGGAAATATATTTACAAACTGAACCCCGGGTTGAGGTTCGCGGTTATTGGCCGGTAGGAGAAGTTCCTGAAGAAGTTTTGATAATTGCTCAAGAAAAACCGGCTTATTTTGTTTTTTATCAGCAAAAACAGCCGCCCCCGCCGAATTGGCCCTTGGAGCTGGTGGCAGAATATCCGAAAAATGAGGAACCTTATGCTTTGAGGCTTTATAAGGTAGTGCCGTGAAAAAATGGTTTAAAAGACATCGGCGCTGCTTAATAACTTGTGGGGCGATATTAGTTTTAAGCATAGTTATTTCCCGGTATTTTTTTCGTTCCGGCTATTTTTTGACTGATGATGGTGAATGGGCAATTATTCGTTTGGCTTCAATGATGCGGATTTTAAAAAGCGGTCAGTTTCCGGCCCGTTGGTCATACTATCTTAATCATGGTTATGGTTATCCTTTGTTTAATTTTGTTTACCCTTTACCTTATTATTTAGGCGTGCCTTTGAGTTTTATTTTTGGCTTGATTAATACGATTAAGTTAGAATTTGCTTTAACAGTTTTACTTTCCGGATTAGGCATGTATGTGTTAGTTAAAAACTTTTGGGGTCAAGCGGCTGGTTTATTGGCCGCCGGTTTTTATCTTTTGGCGCCCTTTCGTCTGGTTAATCTTTATGTGCGTGGTTCTTTGGGTGAGTCTTGGGCAATGGCATTTTACCCTTGGATTTTCTGGGCGATTAAAACCCGACGCTGGCTGTTAACTGGCTTTTTATTAGCCGGTTTAATTTTAAGTCATAATGTCAGTGCCTTATTTTTTATCCCCATTGCTTTTATTTATTCGTTGGTGATTTTTTCTAAACACTCAAAACACGATATATTAAATACTATATACTGCTTTGTTACTGCTTTTGCCCTCTCAGCCTTTTTTTGGCTTCCGGCCCTGTTGGAAAAAAAATATCTCATCTTATCTCAAAGCGCATTAACTGATAAAAGCCAGCATTTTATCAGTTTGAGCCGATTGCTTTTTAGCCCTTGGGGTTATGGTTCGCCGTTAAGTGATGCTCCTTTTACCTTTCAAATCGGCTGGCCGGCAATGATCTGTGCTTCACTTGGTTTTGTTTTGAGTTTAAGATCCAAAAAAAGAAACAAATTCTTAAAATTTGGCATTTGGCATTTGGCATTTTTAATTTTTACGATGCTGCCAATTTCCGAACCGTTCTGGAATCTGTCTTTACTTAATCAAGTTGATTTTCCCTGGCGCTTATTGGGTCCGGCGAGCTTTTTTTTAAGCCTAAGTGCTGTTAGTTTAGCTCAAAAAAAAGCCTGGCGGCCGTTAGTGGTTGGCGCCTTAGTTTTATCTGCTTTTTTATATTTACCCCAAGCCAAGCCAGCTCAAAGTTTAGTTAAAAGTGACGGCTATTATTATTCCAACGATGCTACCACTACTTCGGCTGATGAATTAATGCCGGTTTGGGTGAAACAAAAACCCCTGCAAAGACCGGCCGAACCGCTTCAGCTGGATTTTTCAGTTAATTTAAACCAAGCGGAAACTTTAACTATTAACCAACTTTATTTTCCCGGCTGGCAAGCTTGGGTGGATGATCAAGCCGTGGCTGTTCAGCCGGAAGGCGAGCAGGGATTGATTGGTATTCCGATGCCTGTTGGTCAACATGATGTTAAAGTTAAGCTCACCAGCACGCCAATTCAAAAACTAAGCAATTTAATTTCTTTATTTAGCTTAATAGGAATTTTACTAGCTGCCATCATTAATCTGATACATGTGGCCGCGTTATCCAGATGTAAGGAATCATGTTGATTAATGTTAAAAAAAACCTATTCTATATTATTATTCTTTTACTTTTAAGTTTGGCTGCGGTTTGGCCTTTTTTTAAGCCGGGTTTTTTCTCCTTTCATGATAATACTCAAGTGGTTCGGGTTCAGCAGATGGCAGAAGCTCTGCGGGATGGTCAATTGCCGGTCCGTTGGGTTCGGGACTTGGGTTATGGTTATGGTTACCCGATTTTTAATTTTTATGCTCCTTTACCTTACTATTTTGCCGGCTTGTTGGTGTTATTAGGCTGCAGTTCAATTGTGGCAGTTAAGCTAATGATGGCTGTGCCGCTGGTTTTATCCGGTGTGGCTATGTTTTTCTGGGCTAAATCTAATTGGGGCCGATTAGGCGGTTTAGTTGCCGGATTGTTTTATGTCTATGCTCCTTATAAAGCAGCTGATTGCTATGTGCGCGGCGCAGTCGGGGAATTATGGGCAATGATGTTTTTACCCTTAGTGTTTTTGGGACTGCAGAGTCTTTTTAACCAAAGTAAGGCCAGGCCGGTTCTTTTAGCAGTGGCTTTAGCCGGCGTAATCCTGTCGCACAACATTTTAGCTCTCTTAACTGCTTTGGTTTTAGTGATAATATTGCTTGTTGCTTTTTTTCTTCGCTTATTGGCAACCCGAAAACAATTGATCCGTTTATTGTTTGCTATTGCTTTGGCTTTAGGTTTAAGCGCCTTTTTTTGGCTGCCGGCTATTACAGAGGCCTTTTTAACTAAAGTCCAAACTTTATCTCAAGGCGCTAACCACTATAGCCAGCATTTTGTTTATCTGGATCAGCTGTGGAATTCTTTGTGGGGTTTTGCCGGTTCTGCGCCCGGTCGTTTAGACGGTATGTCCTTTAAAATCGGCAAACTTCATTTATTGGCCGCTCTTGCGGGTTTGGGGTTGCTGTGGTTTAAAAAAAACCTCAAGCGCCTAAAAAAACAAACCTTTGTATTGGCAATTTTACCTTTGGTTATAAGTGTTGTAATGATGCTTCAAATCAGTCAGCCGGTTTGGGAGCTGGTGTCTCCCTTGGTTTTTGTTCAATATCCTTGGCGCTTTTTGGTGTTTACAATTCTGACGGCTTCTTTTTTAACCGGGGCGGTTTTTGTGCCTCAACCAACCAAACAATATACTTGGTTGAAGTGGACAGTCGCCGCTGGTTTAATAGTCGGCTTGTTGTTTTTAAATCTTAAATTTTTTAAAGCCCAGGCGCATTTTCAGGCGCAAAGCGAGGATTATACTAATCGGGAAAACATTATTTGGGAGACTTCTAAAATTTCTGATGAGTATTTACCCAAGAACTTTAAGGTTCCTGATGAGATTTCAGCCATAAAACAAGATTTGGTTGTGGCGGATAAGCCGGATACGAAAATAGAAATTTTAAGCCACAAAAGCAATCTCATAAACATTAAAGTAAATAGTCCCGGATCAGCTGAATTAACCGTTTATTTAACTTATTTTCCTGACTGGCAAGTATTTTTAGACCAGCAGTTTCACAGTTTTAAAACAAAAGATGGTTTTATAGTAATTTATGTACCTGAGGGAGAACATCTGGTAACGCTTCAATTAAAAGACAGTTCAATAAGAAAACTAGCCAATAAAATTTCTTTGTTTTCCCTGGCAGTTCTTTTTGGGGTAAAATACTGGTAAGGAGGCGCAGATGATTAAAAATAAAATTCTTTATAGTAATTTTGCGAGTTGGGTTTTGGATATTGTTAAGGCCAAAGGGAGTTATATTTGGGATAAAAAAGGCAAGCGATTAATCGACTTTACTTCGGCCTGGAACGTGACTAATTTAGGCTGGAACAATCCCGAAATAACTGCTGTTATGATTAATCAAGCCAAGAAGAACAATTGTGTTCCTGGTTGGGCTGCTGATCCAATTCAACAAAAGTATGCCAGTTTGTTAACCCAGTCATTGCCGGAAAAGCTCAGTGTAGTTATTCGCGCCACTGGTGGAACTGAGGCTAATGAGGATGCTCTTCAGCTGGCACGTGCTTATACAGGGCGTTCCCAAATAATTGGTTTTAGCAATGCTTATAATGGTCATTCAATGGCAATTTTAGCTTTGACTTTTTCGCCTCAAAGCACCAAGCGGATTGCGCCCCTTATGGGTAAAGCGATCCAGATGTCATTTCCCCGAGTAAGCGATTCACCGGGGGAGTCTCAAAAAAGACTCAAGCGGTTTGGTAAAAAACTGGAAACTATATTAGCCAAAAAAGACGTTGCTGGTGTGTTAGTAGAGCCGGGGATTATCACGGGCGGAGGCTCAACTGCAATAGCACCCAAAGGCTTTTGTCAGCTGATAAGACGATTAACCAGGGAATATGGTACGCTTTTAATTTTTGATGAAGTCGGCACCGGATTTTCCCGTTGCGGCAAGCTGTTTGGTATGGAACTGGAAGGAGCGGTGCCTGATATTGTTACTTTGGCTAAAGGGATGGCTAATGGAGCGGCGGGTATCGGAGCAGTGGTTACTACTCAAGAGATTGCCGAAAAATCTTATCAGGCGATTCAGTTTTATTCGACTTTTGGCTGGATGCCGCCAGCTTGTGCGGCAGCCTTAAAAACTTTAGAGATTCATAAGCGGGACAAAGTGTGGCTTAAGGCCAAAAAAGACGGCGACTATTTACAGGCAGTTCTTAAGCGGGAATTATTAGGGCATCCTAATTTTGAGACAGTCAATGGTATTGGTATGGAAGTTGGTCTGGGTTTAAACAAAGATAAAAAGATTGGCAAGGTTAGTTTAGTTGATAAAGTAGTGGTTAGAGCCAGAGAAAAAGGCCTGTTTTTGGTAGGGAATCACGAAAACAATATTCAGCTGATGCCGCCGCTAACAATTACAAGAAAAGATCTAGATAAAGGAATTGAGATATTAGTTAAGGCAATTAAATCTTTTTAATATGACGAAAAAAGAGCAGGCGGCTGATCGGCAGTTTCTGAAAATAAAAACCCGGTCAATTAAAGGCGTGGTGGCTTTAGGTTCGCGCACAGCCGCGCTTCAGCTGGTTACTTTTCTGGCTACTTTTGCCTTGACGATTCTGCTGAATCCCGAAGAATACGGCGTTTTCTTTTTAATTTCCGCCCTGATTAATTTTTTTACTTATTTTTCTGATATTGGTTTAGCCGCGGCCCTGATTCAAAAAAAGAAAAAACTGAGCCAGGATGATTTGAACACCACTTTTTTAATTCAGCAATTTTTAGTGGTGAGCTTGGTAATTTTAGCCTGGATTGTATCCTCCCGGGTGAGTCGCTGGTATGGTTTAAGTGTAAGCGGCCTGTGGCTTTACCGGGCCTTGGCCTTTTCCTTATTGCTTTCTTCTTTAAAAACGATTCCTTCAATTATTTTAGAGCGTCAGTTATTATTCAGTCGTTTGGTTTTACCCCAGGTGTTTGAAACTTTGGCTTTTTATTCGGTGGCGGTTTTTTTGGCTTGGCGCGGCTTTGGGGTTAATAGTTTTAGCTATGCGGTTTTAGCTCGGGGAGTATTGGGCTTAGTGACGATTTATTGGCTTGTTCCCTGGCGGCCGAGTTTAAGATTAAACTGGCGGGTAGCTAAGCGGTTGTTTTCTTTTGGTGTGCCTTTTCAGCTCAATAGCCTGTTGGCTTTAATAAAAGACGATCTTTTAATCGCCTTTTTAGGCAAGATTTTGCCTTTGCAAGCAGTTGGCTATATTGGCTGGGCGCAAAAGTGGGCCCTTTTTCCTTTTCGGATTGTGGCTGATAATTTAATTCGTATCACCTTTCCGGTTTATGCCCGGTTGCAAAAGTTTCCCGGCAAGCTCAAAGCGGCAGTAGAAAAATCAATTTATGCGGTAGCGGTTTTGGTTTTTCCGGCTTTAACCGGCCTGGCTTTGATAGCCGATAAATTTGTCGTTCTGTTTCCTAATTATGAAAAATGGCAGCCGGCAGTTTTAGCTTTAAGGTTTTTTTGTATTAATGGTTTGTTTGCCAGTATTTCTACCAGTTTAACCAATATGCTGGCCGCAATTGGCAAGATAAAAATTAATCTTAAGCTGATGGTGTTTTGGACAACCCTAACCTGGATATTGACGCCGGTGTTGGTCTTTAAAATTGGCTACAATGGCGCGGCCTTGGCCTCAGCTTTAGTGGCGTCAACTTCATTTATCACTGTTTATTTAGCTAAAAAAGAATTACCGTTTCGCTTTTTTTCGCGCGTTTGGCCGCCGGCCTTATCCAGTTTAATCATGGCGCTTGGTTTTTATGCTTTGGCCCCGTTGTTAACCGGTTCACTCCTGCGTTTAGGACTGCTGATTTTTATTAGTGCTATAATTTATCTGATAGCCATGTTGGCTTTTAACCGTCAGCAACTTTACCATGAAATCAAATCAATAAGAGGGGGTTTTAGCAAAAATGACTAAAATATCAGTTGTTGTCTCTGCTCACAATGAAGAAAAAAACATTGTTGAGTGTTTAAAATCTGTGGCCTGGGTGGATGAAATTATTTTAATTGATAGCGCTTCTTCAGATCAAACCGTTGTTTTGGCTAAGCAATTTAAAGCTAAAATTTTCCGCCGGCCTAATTATCCCATGCTTAATAAGAATAAAAATTTCGGCTTTGCCAAAGCCAGCGGTGACTGGATTTTAAATCTGGACGCAGATGAACGGGTTTCTTCACCCTTAAAAAAAGAAATCCTGGTTGTAGTTAAAAAAAACCAACAGCCGGCCGGTTATACTATTCCCCGGAAAAACATTATTTTTGGCAAATGGATTAAACATGGTTTATGGTATCCTGACGAGCAGCTGCGCTTATTCCGGCGCAGCAAAGGAAAGTTTCCTGAAGTTCATGTTCATGAAAAAGTAACAGTTAAGGGCAGTTTGGGCCAGCTTAAAAACCACATAGTTCACTATAACTACCGGACCATTAGCCAGTTTCTTTACAAAATGCAGTATCTTTATGTGCCTAATGAGGTAGATAATTTTATTAAATCGGGCAAAAAGATTTATTGGCATGATGCGCTTCGTTTTCCGGCTAATGATTTTATTAAAAACTTTTTCCGGCTCCAGGGTTATAAAGATGGTTTGCATGGTTTAGTTTTATGCTTATTGCAGGCTTTTTATAGCTTGTTGGTTTTTTGTTATATTTGGGAAAAACAAGGCTTTTGGCAATTTGAACAAAAGAATTTTTTAAGTCAGATCAACATTGAATTCAAGCAGATAAAGAAAAACCTGCGCTATTGGCAGATAAAAGCCAAGGCTATACCAGAGGTTATTAAAAAGATTTTGTTGAAATTAAATCGTTAAAAAAGCATAGTTATCTGTTTTTTAAATGCGTCGCTGAGTGAGCAGAAAGACTGTGATTTAGTTTAAAGGTTTATGCGAACGAAGCGTTGAGCGAATATTTAAAATAAACTAGATTATATTATCTGATAATATGAGCGTCATTTTTAAAAATATGATAACGAGCTTTAAAAGCGTTTTTGTTTTGAAAAAACATCCCTGGGTTTTTGCTCTATTATTAGGTTTATTACTTGTTTTTCCGACTTTAACTACTTTTTTTAGCGGTGACGATTTTTTTCATTTAAAAATTTCTCAAGCCAATAATCTTCAGGAGGTAGGCAGTTTTTTTTCTTTTTACAAACCAAGCGGAGAGTTTTTGTTTTATCGACCCCTAACTACCCAACTGCCAAATTTTATTTTTTTTAAACTTTTTGGTTTGAATTCGACCCCTTATCACTTGTTAGGCTGGTTGCTTTTTAGTTTGATAATTTATTTGGTTTATCAGTTGGCTAAAGAGATTTCCGGTAATAAAAAAGCTGCTTTATGGACCAGCTTTTTTTATGGTCTGTCAGCCTCCAATTTTACCCGATTGGCCTGGATTGCCCAAATTCAGGAATTAGGTTTTGGGGTGAATTTTTTGGCCGCCTGTTTGTTCTTTTTAAGAAATCGGCTGGGACTGTCTTTATTGTTTTTTCTCTTAGCTTTAGGTTCTAAAGAATCAGCTGTAGTTTTGCCGCTGGTTTTATTAGTTTTAATTTTTTTTCCGAAAAAAATATTTAATAAAAAATATTTTGCATTTTTCATTTTGAATTTTGCATTTTTATTGGTTTATCTTTATTTTAGAGTTTTTAAAATGGGGTTTTCCGCTGAAGCCCATTATTTTACCGACTTTTCTTTCAAAACAGCGCTTAATACTGCTTTTTGGTATGGGTTGTGGGCTTTAAGCCTGCCTGAGTTGCTGGTTGATTATGTTAGTTCTGGTTTGCAAATCAACCCGCGGCTTTGGCTATTGCACGGTCAATATATGAAGCCGATTTTGGCGTTTTTCGGGCTGTTTGGTTTGACAGTTTTACTGGCTGTGATTCGGGGCTGGTCAAGGATTAATAAGCGCTTGGTTGGGTTGGCTGGTTTTTGGTTTGTGATTAATCTTTTACCTCACCTTTTTTCACCTTTTCATAAGTTCAGCTACGAATTAACCGTGCCCTTGTTTGGGATTGCTTTGGCTTTGGCTTTAATTTTTGCTCAATCAAAACCACCACGTTTAGCTCCCTTAGCATTAGGGCTGTTTTTTGGCTTGTCGGCTTTAACCAATTGCTTAACTTTTAAAACTCATTGGTCATTTCAGCGCGGCCAAATAGTGCGTCGAGTGCTGGATTATATGGCGCGTTATTATCCTCAATCTCCGGAACAACCGCTGTTCTTTTATAATGATCTTCCAACAGAAAATGCTATTTGGGGTGTTTCCCGCCAGATTGATCAGGGTTTGTTTGGCAGTTATGCTTTACGGCTTTTTTATCAAAAGCCTGAGCTGGTGGTTTATTTTGAGGACGATTCACCGCCGCCAGCCGGCGAGCCGGTTATTAAACTCCCTGCCAGTGCTTTTTTCTGATAAAATAGGTTGGTAGCTATGAAAAAAACCTTTGTTGTTTTGGTCAATTTCAATGGTTTGAAAAATACTCTAGATTGTTTACAGAGCCTTAAAAAATGTCCGGTATCAGTGGTGGTGGTTGACAATGGTTCTAGAGATAATTCAGCCAAACTGATTAAAAAACAATTTCCCCAAATTAAACTAATTGTTAATAAAACCAACCGCGGTTTTGCCGCGGCCTGCAACCAGGGCATAGATTATGGTTTAAGCCAAAAGGCCGATTATCTACTGCTTTTGAATAATGATACTTTGGTTAAACCTGATTTTGTTAACCATTTGCTTGCCCGAGCTGAGTCCAAGCCGGAAATTGGCCTGGTCGGAGCCAAGATTTATTTTGCGCCCGGGTTTGAATTTCATAAACAGCGTTATAAAAAATCTGAGCAGGGCAAGGTAATTTGGTATGCTGGTGGAGAAATTGACTGGCAGAATGTTATTGGCCGGCATTGGGGTGTTGATCAGGTTGATAGTGGCCAATTTCAACAGGTTAAATCAGTTGATTTTATTAGCGGCTGTTGTTTATTGATTAAAACCTCAGTTTTAGAAAAAATCGGTTCTTTAGAGGAAAAATATTTTCTTTATTTAGAAGACATGGATTTTTGTGTCCGCGCCAAACGAGCCGGATATCAGTTTTATTATGAACCCAAGGCGGTTATTTGGCATAAAAATGCTGCTAGTAGTCATTGCGGTTCGGCTTTACAAGACTATTATTTTAGCCGCAACCGCTTATTGTTTGCCGCTCGATATGCGCCTTTAAAAACTTATTTGGCGGTTTTAAGACAGGCGATGGGTTTATTGCTGTCCGGCCGGCGATGGCAGAAAAAAGGCGTGGTTGATTTTTTCCTCAAAAGGTTTGATCAGGGGAGCTTTAAATCATGAAAATTAAGTTTATTACTTTGAATTTTTGGAAAGGCGGCATCTTATTTAACGCGGCGATAAAGTTTATTAAACAGGAGGCGCCGGACATTTTAGTCCTACAAGAAGTGATTGATAGCCGGGATTCTCTGGCAAGGCTTAAAAAAACCCTGGTTGAGTATCGTGGGTCAGCTTTTGCACCCATGTTTTTTGACACCACTCAAACTAGGCAGGTTGAGTGGGGTAATGCAGTTTTTTCCCGATTGCCTTTACAGGTCAAAAAAACTGTTTTTTATGATATTCCCTATGGTGAATTTAAAGAAGATCAAGGTGATCAGCATGATTATTCTTTAGTGCCGCGCAATCTTCAGCAGGTGACAGTTCAACTAGCCAGCGGACCAATTAATGTTTTTAATACTCATGGTATTTGGGGGCCGGGTAAAGGCGGCGATAATCCGCGCCGGTTGGCGATGAGCCGGACAATTATTCAACACGTTAAAGATAAATCAAGGGTAATTTTAGCCGGTGATTTTAATACCCGGTCAAGCACCAGAACCATAAAAAATATCGAAGGAGATTTGACTAATGTTTTTAAAGATGGGCTTAAGACTTCTTTTAATATGAAGAGAAAAACTAATCCGGGTTATGGTCAAGCAGTAGTGGATTTGATCTTTGTCAGCCCGGATATTAAAGTAGTGGATCATTATTGTCCCCAGGTTGATGTTTCTGACCATTTACCCTTAGTATGTATATTGGAGGTTTAAACAATGAAATTTTCAGTTATTGTGTTTTCCAAAAACGAAGCCGACAATATTAAAGCTTGTTTAGAGTCAGCCCAGTGGGCTGAAGAAATAGTTTTAATTGATGATTATTCTCAAGATGAGACTGTTAAACTGGCTCAAGAGTTTGATAATGTTAAAGTGGTTCAGCACAGCTTAAAAGATTTTGCCTCTCAGCATAATTTTGGTATGAAACAGGCGATTGGCGATTGGCTGTTTTTTTTAGATGCCGACGAGCGGATTTCAGCTGAATTAAAAAAGCAAATTCAGGCTGTTATAAAAAATCCTCAGAAACAAGCCGCTTTTCAAGTTAACCGGATCAACATTTTTTTGGGTCAAAGAATGAAGTATGGCGGCTGGTCGCCTGACCGGCCGACCCGGTTATTTAAAACAATTAATTTACGGGGCTGGCGGGGGATACTCCATGAGTCATCCATAGTTGACGGAGAAATTGGTTATCTTGACGGACAACTTTATCATTTTAGCCATCGGGGTTTGAGCTCAATGTTAAATAAAACTATTGCCTGGTCAAAAATGGAAGCTCAACTGCGTTTAGATGCCGGCCATCCGCCAGTAACCTGGTGGCGGGTTTTACGAATCGGGCTAAGCGAATTTTTTAACCGACTATTAATCAAGCAGGCTTGGCGCGATGGTATGGCCGGTTGGATTGAAGTGATTTATCAATCCAACAGTTTGATGATTACTTATCTTCGGCTTTGGGAGATACAGTCATGAAAAAAGCCGGTTTTTATTCACCTTATCTTGATGTTTTGGGCGGCGGCGAGTTTTATTCTCTGGGAGTGCTTGAGTGGTTATTAACTAAAGGTTATCAGGTTGATCTTTTTTGGCCGGATGAAACGATTTTAAAAAAGCTGACAGCGCGTTTTAATTTTCAGGCAAATAAAAATCTTCAGATTAAAAACTTTCCTTCTAAGCAATTAGAGCGTTTGGGACAACTAAAAAACTATGACCATTTTTTTTACATGACTGACGGCAGTTTATTTTTTTCCTCAGCCAAAAATAGCACACTACTCATTCAGTCGCCGGTTCATATGCCGGCTTTGAATTTGATAAATTGGCTAAAGCTCAAAACCTGGCATCAGCTAATTTGCTATTCGAGTTATATGCAAAAAGCCCTGCCCAAACCTTTTAAAGCTTGTATTCAGGTGATTTACCCTCCGGTTAATAATCAAGAGTTTCAGGCAGAAAAAAAAGCCAAGATTATTCTGTCGGTTGGCCGGTTTTTTTGCCAACCAAACAATAAAAAACACCAATTTTTAATTAAAGTATTTCAGGATCTATTACCTCAAATGACGGGTTGGCAACTGATTATAGCCGGCAGTTTGTCAACTGCTGATCAGGCGCGTTTTAAGCAGCTTAAAAAAGCCGTTCAAAGTCCATCAATTAAACTATTGCCTAATTTGAGCTTTAATGAATTAAAGGCCCTTTATGGCAAAGCAGCGATTTATTGGCATGCGGCTGGTTATGCTGAGGATTTAGTTCAATATCCGGAAAAAGCCGAGCATTTTGGTATTACCACAGTTGAAGCCATGGCCAGCGGAGCAGTGCCGGTGGTAATTGAGGCTGGCGGCCAGCCGGAAATTGTTACTCATGGTCAAAATGGTTTGCTTTGGCAAACAAAAAAAGAGTTAATAGGCCAAACACTTCAATTAATTAAATTAGATAAAAATTGGCAGCGTTTATCAAGAGCGGCTCAAAAACGAGCCCAAGATTTTTCTAAGGCAAAATTTTTCCAAAGCTTAAATGAAAAGATTATCTAAAAAACTTTATCAATATAGATACTTGTTTATTTTGGGATTAGCTGTAGTTATATTTTTTTATCCGGTTATTAAAGGTAAATATCCGATTCCGGCTGATGCGCTGTTAGGCATGTATCATCCTTGGCGAGACCAGGCCTGGGATGGGTTTGTTCGTTTTCCCTTTAAAAACTTTTTAATTACTGATCCGGTTAGGCAGATTTATCCGTATAAACAATTAGTAATTAATCAATGGAAAGCCGGTCAGGTGCCCAGCTGGAATCCTTATATTTTAGCTGGAATGCCATTGGCCGCCAGTTGGCAGGCAGGAGCATTTTATCCGTTTAATTTAGTCTTTTTAGTTTTGCCCTTTAAGCTGGCCTGGACAGTATTTATTGGTTTGCAGCCGTTTTTAGCGGCACTTTTTATGTTTTTTTATCTTAAAAACCAGCGATTTAAGCAATTAAATTGCTGGTTAATTGCTTTAAGTTGGGCATTTTCCGGTTTTATGATGGCTTGGTTAACTTGGGGAAACATTGGCCATACGGCGCTTTGGCTGCCATTAATTTTGCTATCAATTGATAAAAAGCGATATTCGGTTTTTATCTTTGCTCTTGCTTCGGCTATTTTAGCCGGTCATACTCAAGTAGCCTTTTATGTGAGTATTTTTAGTATTCTTTATCTTGGATTTAATGTTTTCGTAAAAAAAATTAGCTCAAAAACATTAATCCGGTTTGTTTTATCAGGACTAATAGTTGCTTGTCTTACTTTGCCTCAGTGGGGGCCGAGTCTTAAGCTGGCTCAGCTTTCCGGTCGACAAAGTGATTTACCCAACAAAGGTAAGCTTGACTGGTTTTTGCCAGGGGTGCATTTAACACAGTTAATCGCTCCGGACTTTTTTGGCAATCCGGCAACTCAGAATTATTGGGGGGTGTGGAATTATGCCGAATTTGTCAGCTATATTGGTATTGCCGGATTATTATTGGCGATTTACGGTTTATTTTTTAGTCAGGATAAAAATCGGCATTTTTTTAGCTTAACTGCTTTATTGACTTTAATTTTGGCGACCAGTAATCCAATTAGCCGATTGTTTTTAAATGTCCCCTTTGTAGGCACTTTTCAGCCTTCCCGTTTTGTTTATCTTTTGGATTTTTCATTGTTGCTTCTGGCTGGCTATGGTTTTCAGGCCTTTTTGACAAAAGGTTCTGTTAAAAAATTATTTCCGTTTAAGTTAGTGTTTAGCGGGATTATTTGCTGTTTATTGTTTGTTTTAGCCTTTTTCTTAACTCTAAAACCCGGCATTTTCCAAGCCTTAAACCTAGAGCCAAACTTTCTTGTGTCGCGCCGAAACTTAGTTCTGCCAACTGGTTTGCTCTTGGCTGTGTTAGCGGCGCTTTTTGCTTATCAATTAACTAAAAAACGCTTTATTTTGGTTGGTTTAATGTTTTTGGTTGTGTTTGATTTATTCCGCTTTACCCATAAATTCACTCCTTTTGTTAGGGCAGAGTTAATTTTTCCCCAAACTAAAACTTTAGATTTTCTCCAACAGCAAACTGTAAATTACCCTTGGCGAGTGGCTGGCGTCGACTATTTAACTAATCAGAAAAGGATTTTTGCTCCCAATCTCAATATGCCTTATAAGTTGGCCACTCCGGACGGTTATGAACCGCTTTATTTAAAACGCTATGGTGAATTTATTGGTTTGTTAGAGTGGGGTGATCAAGTTAATTTGGCTAACCTAGCCTTTAATCGGATTATTATCCCCAATAATTATAATTCTCGTTTATTTGATTTGCTTGGGGTGAAGTATATTTTAAGCTTACAAGATATTGACTCACCTAAGCTTAAGCCTATTTCTCAGGCAGGCGAAACCCGGATTTATGAAAATACCCAGTCTTTCCCTCGGGCATTTTTGGTTTACGATTATCAGGTGGCTGATAGCAAGCAAGCGGCAGCCGAGTTTTTATTAGATGAAAATATTGATTTGCGTAAAACAGTGATTTTAGAACAAAATCCGGGTTTACAATTAGAGATGCCGGCTGAAGAGAAGTTGGAAATTGTCAGCTATAAAGCCAATCAGGTGCTGATTAAAACCGAAAGCGAAACTAAGGCGCTACTGATTTTAACTGACAGTTATTATCCTACCTGGCAGGCTTTAATTGATGGTCAGACAACCGAAATCTTTATGGCTGATTATACTTTCCGGGCTGTAGTTGTGCCCGCAGGCAGCCATGAGATAGAATTTAAAAATCAATTATTTTAGTTTTAAAATTATGAAGATTAGTATAATTATTCCCAACTACAACGGCGTTGCAGTTTTGGCCAAGAATTTGCCTCAAGTTATTAAACAAGCTGAAAGCGCGGAAATAATTGTGGTTGATGATGCTTCCACTGATAAAAGCGTCAGTTTAATTAAAAACAAATTTCCTCAAATCAAGCTAGTTGTTAAAAAAACTAACACTGGTTTTGCCGCTAGTTGTAATTTAGGAGTAAAAAAATCCAAGGGTGAGATAATAATTTTACTTAATCATGATGCTTGTCCCAAAAAAGACTGGTTAAAACCTTTATTATCACATTTTAAAGATTCTCAAGTGTTTGCGGTGGGTTGTTTAGAGGAAGATGATGGGATTGAGCGGGGTCGGGGAGTCGCTAGTTTTAAGCGTGGCTGGTTAGTTCATAGCCGCGGTGAAGTTGATCAGACTAACACTCTTTGGGTTTCCGGCGGCAGTGGCGCTTTTCGTAAAAGCTTATGGCAAAAATTAGGTGGCTTTGATCTGCTGTATGCGCCGTTTTATTGGGAAGACATTGATTTATCATATCGGGCGCTTAAAGCCGGTTATCAATTAGTTTTTGAATCACAAAGCCGGGTGGTTCATCATCACATCCGGGGTGCAATCCGCCAACATCACTCACCAACTTATATAAAAACAATCGCCTACAGTAATCAATTTTTGTTTTTTTGGAAAAATATAACCGATCCCCGGTTAATTGCTGCCCATTTTTTATGGATGCCTTACCATTTTATTTCTGCCGCATTGCGCCGAGATTGGCCGTTTTTTAAAGGCTTTTTCCTGGCTTTATTAAAATTGCCAGCCGTTTTCCGGCAGAAACAAAAAGCAACTCAGTTTAGTCAACTCAAAGATCATCAGGTTATTGCCCCATTTAAGAATGAAATTTAAATTAAATATTCAAATTATATTGCTGACTTTAATTGTTTTGCTGGCGGGTGTTCTCCGTTTTTACAAGCTTGGTCAAGTGCCGGCCGGCATGGAGTGGGATGAGTTGGCAATTGGCTATGATGCTTATTCAATTTTAAAAACCGGTCGGGATCAATTTGGCCAGCGGTTGCCGATCACCTTTCGTTCCCTGGATGATTATAAGCCGCCTCTTTATGAATATTTAGCTGTTTTACCAATTGCCATTTTTGGTTTAACTGCTTTTGCCACCCGTTTTCCTTCAGCTTTTTTTGGCACGCTTTCAGTGTTGGTTTGCTATTTATTAGTCAACGAGCTTTTCCCTTCTTCGCTAAAGCTGCGCAAGGGCAAGGTGGGCACGGGGAATCTAGTTGCTTTGATTGCCGCTTTTCTTTTTGCCATCTCTCCCTGGCATTTACAATTTTCTCGGGCCGCTTTTGAAGTTAATTTGTCGGTTTTTCTGGTTATAATGGCAGTTTGGAGTTTTTTAAAAGGTTTACAAAATAGCCGATTTTTTCATATAACTGCAATATTTGCCGGCTTAGGTTTATTTTCTTACCACAGCACCCGGGTAGTTCTGCCGTTGTTAATGTTATTTTTAACCTTTGCTTTTTGGAAAAAATTGCCCCAGTTAAAAAAATTGGCCGGTCCATTAATAATTTTTGCGATTTTTTTCTTGCCGTTTTTAATGATTGCTTTTTCTGCAGAAACTCAGATGCGTTTAAAAGTAACCGGTTTAAACAACCTATTTAATCAATGGCGAACTTTAAAAGATGTGGAAAAAGATGCTGCAGTAGATAGGGTTACGCTTTCAGATTGGCGTTTTCGGATTTTTCATGGTCAAAAAGCGATTTTGGCTCGGACAATAATTGATAATTATGTTTCCCATTTTGATCCGGGATTTTTGTTTAGCCACGCTGATGTGGTTTTACATCACGCCCCGGGTTTTGGCTTGCTTTATCGATCTGAATTGCCATTTTTAGTAATTGGGCTGATTAGTTTTTTTAAAAAATATAATCAGCCAAAAAGTCGAGTATTGCCTTTTTGGTTTTTCATCGCTCCTTTGCCGGCGGCAATAACTATGCAAGTGCCTCATGCGGTTCGGACTGAGCTTTTTTTGCCCACTTTTCAGGTTTTTACTGCTTTGGGCTTGGTTGAAGTTTTTGTCTGGTTCAAGAAAAAAATCAAATGGTTGGTGATTCCGGTGCTGATTTTGGCTGGAATATTTTTAGCCTATGATGTGGCCACCTATTTACACCAATATTATGTTCATACCGATTATGAGGTTGGTAAATACTGGCTTTGTGGTAGGGAAGAAGCGGCTAAATTTACCGAATCAGTTAAAGATGACTATGATCAAGTAATTGTTTCTACCAACCTGGAAATGCCTCATGTTGCCTGGTTATTTTACCTTAAATATAATCCGCATAAATATTTGGCCGAAGGCGGGACTGTGTCCGGCGGTTGGGCGGAATATGAAAATCATTTTGACAAATATCGCTTTGATTTGATTGATCGCCAAGAGGGCTGGAAAAAAGAAAAAAACACTTTGTTTGTTGATATTGCCGGTAAACTGCCCGACCATGTCCAAGCTTTAAAAAATATCTACTTTCCTAGTGGGGAAAAAGGGATTGTTGCCTGGGAGTCAATTGAATGAAGATAAACAAAAAGACGTGGCCAATTTTAATTGTTTTAATTTTGGCTGCTATTTTAAGACTTTTTAAGTTGACCCAAGTGCCGCCGGGTTTTTGGTTTGATGAATCTTCTTTTGCTTATTCAGCCTATTCAATCCTTAAAACCGGCAGGGATGAATTCGGTCAAGCCCTTCCTTTATTATTTCAATCATTTGGCCAATATAATGCTCCGCTTTTCTTTTACTATTTGGTTCCTTTTATGGCTATTTTTGGACTTAATATTTGGGCTGTTCGATTGGCTTCAGCAGTTTTAGGCGTGGTTACGGTTTATGGTATTTTTCTTTTAGGCCGAGAATTAATTAATCGGCGAGTTGGCCTATTGGCGGCTTTTGTTTTTGCCATTTCGCCTTTTGCTTTACAGTTTAATCGCATGATGCATGAGAACAATCTTTTGGCCGTTTTGATAGTTTTTGGGATTTATTTTTTACTCAAAGGTTTTAAAAAACCAAAATATTTATTTCTAACTGCTTTGTTATTTAGTTTGACTTTTTATACTTATCTGGCGGCCCGGATTTTTACTCCCCTGTTTTTAATTTTTGTTTATTGGCTTTTTAGAGACAGGATTAAACTAGCTAATAAACGTTTTCTTCAGCCGCTAATTGTAGCCCTGCTTTTATTATTGCCCTTTATTTGGTCTTTAAAAGAGCAAGAGGCCTGGCAGCGAACCGGCGGCACCAGTATTTTTGGTGATGTGGGCATTATTTTAAGAATTAATGAACAGCGGGGGAAGTACGGCATTGATAGTTTTTTAGGCCGGGCATTACACAATAAGTTGATCGGTTATACGCAGGCTTTTTTGAGCAATTATTTAAGTCATTGGACGCCTGATTTCTGGTTATTTAATGGCGATCCGGTTAAAATTTATAAAACTCCAAACATTGGTTTGATTTTATTTTGGGAACTGCCGTTTTTTATTATTGGCATAAGTCAATTATTTAAAAGCAAAAAGGGCCGCTTAGTGTTTGGCTGGTTGTCTTTGGCTTTTGTGCCGGCGGCTTTAACTCGGTTTGTGCCTTCAGCCAGCCGGTCTTTTATGGCCGCTCCGGCCATAGCTTTGGTTTCCGGTTTGGGCTTAAATCAGGCCTGGGATAAATTAAATAAAAAGAAGTTTTTGCTTGTTATTTTTTACTTGCTGCTTGGTACTAACCTTATTTATTATGCTTATCAATATTATTTTAATTTGAATCAACATTATAGTTATCAATGGCGCAAGGGTATTCAAGAAACAATAGGGGCGATAGCTAAAGTTGAACAGCTGTATCCCAAAATCGTGGTTGATCAGGAAAGCATTAATTATATTAGCGTGCTGTTCTTTCTTAAATATCCGCCCGCAGAAGTTCAACAAGAAGCTAAGTTAATTAATCGGGACGAGTTTGGTTTTTCTTATATACCGAAAATCGGCCGTTATTATTTTACCCGCAATATGCCTCAAGATTTGGAAAGTGGCGTGCTTTATGCTGGCTTGTGTCAGGATTTGGAAAAAGATGCAGAGCTGATAGAAAAAATACCCATTAATGAAACTCAGTCATTTTGTTTAGTGGCCGCTCAATCATGAAAAGAAAAGCAGTGGTTGCGTTAGTAATTTTGTTGCTTTTTGCGGCTGGATTACGACTTTATCGGGCTGATCGTTTACTGCCATTTTCCTTTGATCAGGAGCGGGATGCGTGGGTGATTAAAGCGATGGTTGACACTCAGCGACCGGTTTTGATTGGCCCGGAAATAGCCGGCCGGGGATTTTTTCTCGGACCGCTTTATTATTATTTACTTTTACCTGCTTATTTAGTGTTTAACCTTGATCCCGGCGGGACAATTTATTTGCCGCTCTTGCTTAGTTTATTATCAGTGACGGCTTTTTACTTGATTGGCCGGGTCTGCTGTTCTGTTCAAGCGGGTTTGTTGGCGGCTTTTATTTATGCCGGTTCTGCTTTTATGGTTCAATTTGATCATGTTCCCTGGAATGTTAATTTAATGATACCTTTATCATTACTAATTTTTTATTGGGCCCATCAAGTTTTTATTAAAAATAAGCCGGCTTATTTGCCGGGTTTGTTTTTTTGTTTAGGGCTTTATTTCCACGCTCATTTTACTGCGATTGTGTTTTTAGCAGGAACAATAATACTTTTATTGCTTAAACGATTGGCCGTGAATAAGTCGGTGATAGTCAAAACCAGCGTCGCTTTTTTAGCGCCGTTACTGCCCTTAATTATATTTGACTTAAGACATAATTGGCTTAATTTACGCCATGTCTGGTTGCTCCTTTTTTCTCAGACAAGCCGAATTATTAGCAATCCGGCTGCTCAGTTTTTAAGTATGATAGATTGTCAAATAAGCAACCTGAGTCAAACCTTGTTCTATCAACCGCTTCAACCAATCTTGTTTTGCCTAAAAATCTTATTGGCAATTTATTTTATTAATTTGATAATTAAAACAGCAAGTCCGCCGCGCTCATGGAATATTAGAACTTTAGGTCTTTTTTATATGCTGTTTTTTGCCTTGGTTCTAAGTTTTTACACTGAAAGCGTGCCGGAGTATTATTTTTTTTCAGTTTTGCCTTTAGCGCTGTTGCTTTTCAGTCAAGATGCGGCTTTATTTATCAGCCGACGCGGTAGGAATTTATTAATTATTATAGGGACAGTGTTTGTTTTGTTTAATTTTTATACAGTTTTAAAGGCTGAAAACTCTAATAGTTTGTATTATAAGCGCCGCTTGGTTGAATTTGTTATCACTGAAGCCAAGGGTCCGTTTCAACTCAACTACACCACGGCTGTTAATTTTGACAATGGTTACCGCTACCTTTTTGACTTATATAAAGCACCAATTGTTAATGATAAACAGTATCCGGCTTTTACTCTTGTTTCTCCTCATGACTTTAGCAACATTAAATCTGATTATCGCTTTGGGATAATCGGCTTAGTTGGACCGGTTTATGAAAACTAAAAATTTTCAGCCATGGTTGTTAATGGCCGGTTTTTTGGCGATATTTTTTTGGGCAGTTAAGAATCTACTCGGGCCGGGTTTTTTTCAAAACCATGATGGCGCTTTTCATTTAATAAGATTATGGCAGTTTGATAAAGCGGTAAGAGCTGGGATTTTTCCGGTGCGCTGGCTGGCGGATTTAAATATGAATAATGGTTCGCCGGTTTTAAATTTTTTTTATCCCTTGCCTTATTATTTGGCCGAGCTGGTTCATTTGCTTGGTTTTAGTTTGGGCAGCTCTTTAAAGCTGGTGGTTATTTTATCTTTAGGACTGTCATGGTGGGCAATGTTTTTTTGGCTCAAAGAGCGCTTTAATTCTTTGGCTGCCTTTTTGGGTGCAGTTTTTTATCTTTATGCTCCATATCGTTTTTTAACCGCCTATGTTTCTTTTAATCTGGGCGAGGCAGTGGCTTTTGTTTTTCCACCTTTGGTTTTATGGTCCTGGGCTAAACTAGACAAAACCAATAAGCCAAAATATTTTGGCTTGAGCGCTTTACTTCTTGGTTTATTAGTTCTAAGCCACAATATTTTTGCGGTAATTTTTTTGCCGATAATTTTTATTTGGTTATTAGTTATCAGCAAAAAAAGGTTTTTAGCTTTGCTTAGTTTTATTTTAGCTTTGGGGTTGAGTGCTTATTTTTGGTTGCCGGCTCTGGGTGAGAAAAAATATGTTAACCTCGGCCATCAACCGGCCGCTCCTTATCAGGTTCATTTTCCCACCATGAAACAACTGCTTTATTCTCCTTGGGGTTATGGTTATTCTTTGGCAGGGCCTGATGATGGCATGAGTTTTCAAATCGGCCTGGCTCATTTAATGGTTTTAATGCTTGTTCTAGCCGGATTGATATTTAAATGGAAAAAAGACCGGGAGATATGGATCATCGTTGGCATTTTTATACTAAGTTTTTTTTTAATGCTCGAACAATCGGTTTTTGTTTGGCAAAAACTAGTATTTTTAGCCCAGCTTCAATATCCCTGGCGTTTACTGTCAGCAAGTGTCCTTATTGTGTCTTTTTTAGCCGGGTGGTTAATAAATAAAACCAACTCCAGAACGCTTTTTATTATTCTCTTGGCTTTAGTTTTAGTTGCCAACCGGAATCATTTACGGCCAGTTGATCAAATCAGGCATCCGGACGCTTTTTATCTGGAAAATCAGGCATTAGCTTATGGCAGTACTGACATTTCTTTAGAAACTTTGCCGGTTGGGGTTTTAAAACCAACCGGTTTTCCGGATCATAAAATCGAACTTTCAGGGAAAGGAATTGTAGTTAATCAGCTGCTTGATCGGCAGCATTATTTAGCGGAGCTCCATTTAGAGGAAAAGCAAAAAGTGACAATCCATACTTTTTATTTTCCCGGCTGGCAGGTTTTTATTGATGATCAATCGGTGAAGCCGGATCAATCAACCACCGGTTTAATTGAATTTGAGCTGTTTTCAGGAGATTACCACTTAGGGGTGGTTTTTAAAAACACGCTGCTTAGAAATATGGCTAATGGAATTTCTTTATTCTCTCTGCTGGTTTTAGCCAGTATAATATTAAAGCAAGTATGAAATACAAAAGACTAATTTTTTGGCTTATTATTTTTTTAGCCGTTTGGTTGCGGTTTTATCGTCTTGGGAGTAATCCGCCGAGTCTTTATTGGGATGAGGCTTCTTTGGGTTATAATGCTTATTCGATTTTAACCACCGGCCGGGATGAGCATGGTGAGTTTTTACCCCTGGATAGATTTATGGCTTTTGGTGACTATAAGCCGCCGGGTTATATTTATGCTACTGTTCCTTTTGTCTGGCTTTTTGGATTGAATGAAATCAGTGTCCGCTTGGCTTCAGCTTTAGCCGGTATCGGAACCGTGATTTTGAGCTATTTTTTAGCTAAACAAATTTTCCCTTCTTCGCTAAAGCTACGGAAGGGTAAGGCAAGCACGGTTAATTTGGTTGCTTTAATTGCTTCATTTTTATTAGCCATTTCTCCCTGGCATTTGCAAATGTCCCGGGCCGCGTTTGAAGCAAATTTAGCCCTGTTTTTTAATACAGCTGCTTTAACCTTGTTTATTTACTGGTTAAATAAACCAAGAAAGCGACTACTGCTTGGTTCTGTTTTGTTTTTTATGCTGGCTTTTTACACTTTTAATGCCAATCGGATTATTAGCTTGCTTTTGATTTTAAGTTTGGGATTAATTTATGGGAAAAAATTATGGCAGCAGCGAAAAACTTGTTTAATTGCCGCAATATTGAGTTTTTTACTTTTACTGCCCTCAGTCGGGTTTTTATTATCAAACGAGAGCCGAATCCGCTTCCAAGAAGTTTCTATTTTTAATAATCTTGAGCCATTAAAAACGTCTAATCAACAAATTGACTGGTTAAATAATTCTTTAGCGGGCCGTTTGCTGTTTAACCGTCGATTGGTTTATGGTTGGCATTTTTTAAAGCATTATTTTGACCATTTTGAACCACAATATTTATTTATCAGCGGCGATCGCAATCCGCGCTTTTCTACTCAGGATGTTGGTTTATTTTATTTATTTGAATTGCCATTATTGTTGATCGGTTTTTACCAACTGGTGGTTAAAAAAAATCAGTATACCAAATTTTTAATTTTGTGGGTGTTAGTGGCCTTAATTCCTTCAGCTTTAGCTAAAGAAACACCTCATGCTTTACGGACACTTTCAGTTATGCCCGTGCCGCAGATGGTGGCAGCTTTGGGCGCCTGGCAAGTTTGGCAGGTTTTAAAAAATAAAAGATTTTGGCATTTGTTATTTGGCATTTTGATTTTTATTAATATTATTTACTATTTCCACTCTTATTATGTTCATTGGCCTACAGAATCGGCTAAAGAGTGGCAATATGGCTATCAACAAGCGGTTGAGGCGGTTAAGCGGCGGCAAAATGACTATGATCAAATTGTAATCACCCGGGCACTGGACCGGCCTTATATCTATTTTTTGTTTTATAATCAGTATCCAGCCAGTCAGTATTGGCAGACACGGCAGGCGAGACGAGATAATTTCGGCTTTTGGCATATTGACGGTTTTGGACAATATACTTTTGGCTTAGATCAGCTTAAAGCCGGCCAGTCGGCTTTAGTGGTGGCAGAACCAAAAGACAAACCAGCTGACTGTCAAATATTAGAAACCATTAATTTACCGGCTGGCCAGCCGTCTTTATTAGTTTGTGAGGTAACCAGTGAAAAATAAAAAGGCCATGACTGTTTTAGCGGTGTTAATTGTAATATTGGCCGGCTGTTTGCGTTTTTATAAGCTTGGTCAAGTGCCGTTGTCTTTGGATTGGGATGAAGCTTCATTGGGATATAATGCTTATTCTTTATTAAAAACCGGCAAGGATGAATTTGGCAATTTGTTGCCAATTAACTTGCGTTCGTTTGAAGACTATAAACCGGCTTTGTATAGCTACCTAACTATAATTCCTGTAGGTTTATTTGGTTTAACGGAATTTAGCGTCCGTTTTGTTTCTGCTTTAGCCGGAACTTTAACCGTGCTTGTGGTTTATTTAACCATGCGTCATGCGCCATATGCGGCCATTGCCGGCTTCCTGCTGGCAATTTCTCCTTGGCATCTTCAGTTTAGTCGGATCGCTTTTGAAGTAAACTTAGGCTTATTTTTCTTTTCCTTAGGTGTTTTTTTCATCTTCGAGGTTCCGCCAGCTGGCGGAACAAAACGCCTTGGGATTTTAAGTTTTTTGACTTCAGCCGTAGCTTTTGTTTTAGCTATGTATAGCTATCATTCATTTCGCTTAATTGTGCCGGTTTTTGTCATCTTGGTTTTTTTGTTTCGTTTTAAGCAGTTTTTAAAGCAAAAGAAAACGGTTTTGGTTTCTTTATTTATTGCTTTAATTTTATTAATTCCTTTGCTTGGTTCTTTTTTAAATCAGGAAGGTCAGGCCCGGTTCAGTTCAGTTACCACCCTTACGCCGACGGGTACACTTGATCGTTCTATTCGATTAATGGATTATGATCGTAAAATCGATAGTCTTTTTTCAGTTTTACATAACCGCCGGATTGTTTATTTTTTAACTGCCATAAAGGGCTATTTGGATCATTTTGCGCCTAACTTTTTGTTTTTAATTGGCGATCATTCTTTACGCCACCATATTTTAAATCACGGCATGTTTTATATTTGGCAATTGCCTTTAATAATTATTGGCATGATTTATTTGCTTAAAAAGAAAAGCCGTTATTCGTTAATGCTTTGGTTGTGGTTGTTAGTCGCGCCCTTAGCCTCAGCTTTGACCAGCGGGACGCCTCATGCGGTTCGGGCGATTTTAATGGTGGTGCCGCTAACCATTTTTTCCGCCATTGGTTTATGGCGGGCCAACTTGATGTTAAAAACCAAAAAAATATTATTGCTTAGCGTTTATTTATTACTAATTATTTTAACCGCTCGTTACTTTGTCCAATACTATTATATTTATCCGAAACAAGCGGCTCGGGATTGGCAATATGGCTTTAAACAAGTAGTTGAGTTTATTCAGACCGAAAACCAAACAAAATTACCTACGATTGTTACTTATGAATATGATCAACCCCACATCTTTTTTATGTTTTATCAACAAACCGATCCAACGGAATATCAGCAAAAATGGGCCAATAATCCGATTGAGCGGTTTGAGCGTTCTTTTGATAATTATCAATTCAGGAAAATCAATTGGGCAGAGGATCAACAGCTTCAAGATGTTTATATTGTGGCGGCGGCCAGTGAGGTTCCGGACAATCCGCCCGGTTTAATTAAGGAAATTTATTTCCCTGACGGCACACCGGCTTTTAAAATAATTAAAAAATAAAAGATGCTATGGAGATCCGGGCTAGATTTTGAAGCTTTTAATCTGATTAATAATTCCCTTTTTTACCGCTGGCCAGCTGATATCAAGGTGCATCCTTGGTGAAGGCTGATTTTCTGCATCGTTGAAATAAACCAATGATTTTAGAATATGAGTTTGATTATAATCAATGCCTTTGTATTTTTCTGCCATTTTTTTAAATAAAGTTTCTAAAGAATATTTTTCTAATAAGAAATAAAGATCAATAAAATCTTTTTTGGCTCCCCTTGAAGAAATTGTGAGTAATTTTGTGCAGGCAATATCAATTAGAGAGCTAATTTTCAAAGTTTGCCACTCAAGCGGTTGCTCTAATAATTTATAGGGATAATAAAGAAACTGTAATTTTACTTTTTTTATAAATAAATTAAGAGTGTCCTTGTTGATTTCTACTTCTTTAAGGGAGCCAATTTTTTCCAGTTTTTGCTGCAGCTGTAAAGGATTAAAGCTTTTTTGGCTGAAAAAATCCAGGTCTTCTGATTCTCGGTGACCTAATTGAAGAGAAAGAGCGGTGCCGTCAGTTAAATAAAACGATTGAAGAAACTTCTTGTTTTTGATTTGTTTTAATAAGTGAATGGTTTGTATTGGTAAAGTGTTGAGATGCATTCTAGCTGAGGTAGATTGACCAAAAATTTTTACTTTTAAGGCTTAACTTTAATTGCGACAATTTTACTTTTAGCTCTTTTTTATTTAATTGAGAAAAAACCCAGGAAACCGTTTCTTGATTGCCTTTTTCTAGGATGGTTTGAATAATATAATCTTGATGCTCGGGCCAATTTAGATCTTGAAGCTTATCACCCCAGAAGTATTTGCTTACTGATTTTGGCAGGCTAAACTTATTGGTCATTAATAATATTATATCTTTTTTAAGAGAAAAATGGCAGTCTGTTTTTGAAAACAATGGTCAGCTGGTTTTGAAAAAAGGGTTAGGTTGAGAGATAATAGCTTCAGAGGTGGAGAAAACAACTAAAAACAGATCGGTTTTAATTCTTGGCGGCGGTTTATGTGGTTTAAGTGCGGGTGTTGAGTTATCTCGTAAAGGCTGGCAAATAACGGTTTTGGAATCTGAATCAGAAGTTGGCGGTTTGGCACGGACTTTTATTAAAAACGGTTTTCATTTTGACACCGGCCCGCACCGCTGGTTTACAAAAATTGATTTTGTTGATAAATGGATGAACCGGATTTTTGCCAAGGATTTGGTTAAAGTTAAGCGCTTAACCCGGATTTATTTTGACCAACAGTTTTTTTATTACCCGATGCGTTTGGAAAATCTCCGCCGCCTCGGAGTTTTTAAAGCAGTCTATATTTTGTTTGATTATTTGATTCATCGGCTTAAAACCATCATCAAGCCGATGGCTGTTCAGTCAATGGAAGATGCTTATGTTGAACAGTTTGGGCCGGCTTTATATAAAACTTTTTTCCAGCGTTATTCAGAAAAACTTTGGGGCCGGTCTTGTAAAGAGTTGACTGGTGATTTTGTAATTCAACGCAGCCGCCGGATGTCTTTAACAACCATAGTTAAAGACTTAATTTTTAAATCTAAAGGCAAAGTGGTTAGTTTAGTTGATTCTTTTCGTCATCCCAAGCAGGGTATTGGTTGGTTTTCCCAAAAAATGGCATTGCTGATTAAACAGAATGGCGGTCGGGTAATAGTCAACAGCCGGGTAGTGGCGCTGAAGCGGCGCGCCGGTAAAATTATAAGCGTAGTCGTTCAGGAAAAAGGCAGGCAAAAAATTTATCAAGCCGATCAAATAATTTCCACCATTCCCTTGCCGGATTTAGTTTTGGGGTTAAAACCGGCATTAGTCTCATCAGTGCTGAAAGCGGCTAGACAATTAGAGTTTCGTGCTGAAGCTCAAGTAACTTTATTTGTTAATCGAACCAAGATTTTTCCCGACAATTGGATTTATGTTCATCCCAAACACCTGAGCTTTGTCCGGTTTATGCTCATGGATAATTGGGCACCGGGCATGTGTCCTAAAGGAAAAACTGCTTTAGTATTTGAATTAGCCTGCAACCAAGGTGATGAGGTTTGGCAGGCTAAAGACAACGAGTTAATTAATTTGGTCAAAAACCAGTTTATTCAAGAATTTGGTCCATTGGCCGGTATCGCGGAAAAAGACATTATTAACGGATTTGTTAAACGTCTGACTCATGAATATCCGGTTTATTTGCCCGGTTATAAAGAACAGTTAAAAACAATCAAGCAGGTCTTGGGTAAAATAACCAATTTGCAGATTGCCGGCCGTAATGGTATTTTCCGCTACAACAATATGGATCATTCAATTGCCATGGGTTTGTATGCGGCCTGGAATTTAACGGGCGGGAATTATGATATTGAAGCAGTTAACATTGAAGAAGAGTATCATGAAGAAAAAAAACCGTAACTTTTGGCCGGCATTAATAATTTTATTATTTGTAACCCTGATTGCTGTTAAAGCTCTTTTTAAACCCGGTTTTTATACCAATCACGATGGCGAGCATCAAATAGTTAGGCTTCATCAGTTTCATAAATTATTAAATGAAGGTCAAATTCCCGTTCGTTGGGCTGGTGATTTGCGCAATGGCTATGGTTATCCGTTGTTTATTTTTTCCTATCGTTTACCTTGGTATTTAGGCGAGCCCTTATTGAGGCTCGGTTTTTCTTTAGTCAATACCATTAAAGCTTTATTTATAATTGCCATGCTGTTGTCTGCCGTATTTATGTTTTTATGGCAAAAAGAACTTTGGGGAGTGTGGGCTGGTTTGTTGGCTAGCGTGCTTTATATTTGGGCACCTTATCGTTTTTCAGTTAATTTAGTTAGGGCCGCTCTTGGAGAAGCGTTTGCGATCGCTTTTGCTCCTTTGTTGTTTTACAGTTTGCAACGATTGGCCAAAGCCAAAGATAGGCGCTTTATTTATATTGGCGCTTTAGCTTTTACCGGCATGTTGCTTTCTCATGCAATTACCACTTGGCTTTATTTACCGGTTGTGGCCGGCTATACAGCATTGTTGTTAGTTAATTTAACCAAAAACCAACGGTTAATGTTAATTAAAAGAATTAGCGGTTTGTTAGCTTTAGGGTTGGGATTATCAGCTTTTTATTGGCTGCCGGCTGGTTACGGCCGACGTTTTATTCCGGCTCTAGGCGCCGAATTTTTTGTTGATCATTTACTGATTTTAAAACAATTACTTTATTCGCCCTGGGGATATACTTTTTCCATGCCTGGGGTGGAGCAGGATGGAATGTCTTTTCAGGCGGGTATTGCCCAGTGGTTAGCAGTAGCAGCGGTTTTAGTTAGCGCTGTTTATTTTTGGCTGGTCAAGAAATCAAGCAGAAAACCGGATCAGGCAGACAATCGCTTAGTCGCATTTTTCCTGCTGACTTTTGGGTTTTCCATTTTTCTGATGGTTGAACCCTCAAGGGTTGTTTGGAAAATGTTTAGTCAAGTTGTGCTGATTGACTATCCTTGGCGTTTGATTTCAATTAGTGTGTTGGCGGCCAGTAGCTTAGCCGGAGCTGTTTTTAAATCTTGGGAAAAATTCCGGTGGCCTTTGGCTTGGAGTTTTTTTGCCGGTTTATTATTAGTAGCTTTTTATACTAACCGCAATCACCTTAAAGTTAATCAATACACTTTTTTTCCGGAAAGTTTTTATACAGAGAATGTTGGTACCAGCAATTCTTATGATGAGTATACGCCCTATTGGGGCAGGGGTGATTATTTAAAAACCAGGCGGGATATTTTGGAGTTTGCGCTTAAACCGGGGGCGCCTCAGGGTCAAGGCAGAATATTAAACATTGACCGTCCCAACAGCACTCAAATAGAAGTTGACTTTGAAGTTACCAGTCCTCAGGCTTTAATGCGTTTAAACAGCCTGTATTATCCTGGCTGGCAATTATTTTTAGATGATCAAGTGGTAAAATTTGACTATCAATCAAGCCAGGGGGTAATGGATTTTATCAGCCCTGAGGGAAAACATCATTTGCAGGCGGTTTTTAAAGAAACGCCGCTCAGGTTGACAGCTGACTGGCTTTCAGTTTTAAGCTTATTAATATTAGTAATTGGGTTATGGAAACAGAAGTATGCCTAAAATCACGCCAAAAGCTACGCATTTAGGCGGATCGGCCCTTGGCCGAAAAGTAATCGTGGTTATGCCCGCCTTAAACGCGGCTAAAACAGTGGCTAAAACAGTGGCTGATATTCCTCAAGGAGTGGTGGATAAAATTATTTTAGTTGATGATGGTTCAACTGATAAAACCGTGTCTATTGCCAAAAAGCTTGGTCTTAAGGTTTTTGCTCATTCTAAAAATTTGGGCTATGGCGCCAATCAAAAGACTTGTTATTGGGAAGCTTTAAAAGACAAGCCGGACGTGGTAGTTATGCTGCATCCTGACTACCAATATGATTCTGCCCGGATTATGGATTTGATCCAGCCAATTTTAACCGGCCGCTATGATGTGATGTTTGGCAGTCGGATTCGCACCAGGCAGGAGGCGCTGGCTGGCGGCATGCCGGCAGTGAAATATTATCTTAACCGGATTGTAGGCATAATTGAAAATATGGTATTAGGTGTTAATTTTTCCGAACATTTTTCCGGTTTTCGAGCCTACTCCCGTCAAGTCTTAAATAAATTGTCTTTTCAGCGGATGGCTGATGATTTTGTTTTTGATCAGGAAATGATGATTGCCGCCATTGCGGCCGGTTTTTCAGTTGGAGAAACTCCGATCGCAGTCAGATATTATCAGGATTCATCATCAATTGGCCTTAGAAAAGGAGTAAAATTCTTATTACAGACTTTTGCTGTTTTAGTTAAATATTGGCTGCACAAAAATAAACTTTATCATGCCGGGATATTTCGATCATGAAAAATAAACTTTCGGTTGTTTTAGCCACCTACAATGAAGCTAAAAACATTACTGCTTGTTTAAAATCAGTCGTTCAACTGGCAGATGAAATTATTGTAGTTGATGGTAGTTCAACTGATAAAACCCGGGAGCTGGCTAAAAAAAGTGGCGCCAAAGTTTTTAAAACCACCAATAAACCGATTTTTCATATTAATAAGCAACTGGCGATTGATAAAGCCGGGGGTGATTGGATTTTACAATTAGACGCAGATGAACGGATTACGCCGGAGCTGGCTCAGGAGATTAAAATAACTATTGAACAACCGGGTAAAACAGTTGCTTTTTATTTAAAACGTAAAAATCTGTTTTTAGGCAAATTTTTAACTAAGGGCGGCCAATATCCTGATCCGGTAATTCGTTTGTTTAAAAAGGGCCGGGCTTATTTACCTTGTAAGAGTGTTCATGAACAAATGGAAGTTAAAGGTAAAATTAGCACTTTGGATCAACCCATGCTGCATTTAACCAATCCGACTTTAAAAGATTATTTTGTCCGCTTTGGCCGCTATACTGATTTGGAAGCAGATAAAATAAAACAGGGTGAATTAACCGCCGGCTTTTTCAGTTATTTACTCTTTAAACCGTTGGTTTGGTTTGGATTAACTTTTATCCGCCACAAGGGCTTTGTTGATGGTTGGCGCGGTTTTTTATTTTCTCTGTTTTCAAGCCTGCGTTTTCCAACAGCTTATTTGAAAGCGAAGAAATCACGCACCTCGGGAGTGTGTTATATCTTTATTGTCCTTTACACTTTAGCGGCAATATCGGTCTCTTTAAACCGTTTTTGGCAGTATGATGTTTTTTATTATGATTTTGGTATTTTTGATCAAGCTATTTGGCAAGTATCTCGCTTTCAATGGCCAATAATAGATCATATTAAAAGCGGCCAAACAATTATGTTTGCTGATCATTTTTCTCCAAGCATTTTTTTACTATCTTTACTTTATTGGCTAACAGATAAACAAGAAGTTATTTTAGTTGCTCAATCAATTATTGTCGGTCTAAGTTTAGTGGTCGCCTTTAAATTAGCCAGGCAGCTGTTAAAAAATCAATTGGCAGCTTTTTCTCTTGTGGTGGCTTTTGCCGGTTATGTTGGCTTGCAAAATGCAATTATTTTTGATTTTCATCCGCAAACTTTAACTGTTTTACCGATAATGTTAATTTTTTGGGCGGCGATTAACCAAAAATGGCGGCTTTATTGGCTGAGTAGTTTTTTATTATTAGGTTTAAAAGAAAGTTTTGGTTTGACTTTAGCCGGTTTAGGAATTTGGTTGTTTTTTTACCCCAATGTTAAGCAAAATAAAAAGCGGGGTTTAATGACAATATTTTTGGGACTGGCCTGGGTAGGTTTAATGACTAAAGTATTGATTCCTTACTTTAATCACGGCGCGTATAACTACCAGCCAATAATTCCTGACTCTTTAAAAACGGCCCTGATTTCATTCGTTATGCCTGATCTTAAGCTCAAGGCAATTATTTTTAGTTTATTAACTTTTGGTTGTTTGCCATTATTCTATCTGCCTCTTTGGCCGGCGATTTTGCAAAATTGGATTCAGCGTTTTGTTTTAAATGATGCCCAGACTCGCTGGAATCTTGGACTTCATTATAATGCTTCTTTAACCCCGATATTTTTCATGGCCGCTTTGTTGATGTTTAGGTTTATCAGCAAGAAAAAGAAGAAGTTGATTACCCCGCTGGCAGTTTTTATAATTTTAACTGTTTTAATTCTCCATCGTTTTATTCTTCATGGTCCATTGGGGTTGGTCTATCATCCTGAATTTTATCGGCACACTCAGCGCCAGGATTTTATGAATGATTTTATTAAACAAATTCCTTCATGCCGGTTGTTAATGACTCAAAACAATATTGCGCCGCGTTTTACTCATCAACCGTTAATTTTATTAAAAACTAATTATCAGCAATTTGAACCAGACTGTATTGTAATTGATATGCGAGCCGGACAAAATCCCAATAACTTTTTTCCTATGAATCAGGATGGAGTTGGCCGTTTACTTAGCGATTTACAAGAAGAAGGGGCTTATAAAAAAATTAATCAAGAAGAGAATCGGTTTATATTTGTAAAAAAACAACCATGATTAAAGTTGCCTTTGACACTCGGCCATTAGCTAACCCGGAAAAGTATCGCGGTGTTGGTGCCTATACACAAAATTTATTAATTGGAATTAAGGATTATGGGTCAGGGGTCAGGATTTTTGAATTTAACCATGAAAGAGAAATTCCTCCGGATACTGATTTAGTGCACTATCCTTATTTCAACCCTTTCTTTTTAAGCCTGCCATTAATAAAAAAATTTCCCACCATAGTTACAGTTCATGATTTAATTCCGATTGTGTTTCCTCACCATTTTCCTAAAGGGATCAAAGGGACCATAAAATGGCAGCTGCAAAAACTGGCTTTAAAAGGTGCCGTTCATATTATTACTGATTCCCAAAGCAGCCAGAAAGATGTCGTTAGGCTGATTGGTATAAAAAAGTCTCAGACGAGCGCAGTTTATTTAGCTCCGGCGATTACATTTAAACCAGCAGTCTTACAAGCACGGCAACGTATTAAAAAAAATCTTAATTTACCCGACAAATTTATTTTATATGTAGGTGATTTTAATTGGAATAAAAATGTTCCGGGTTTAACCCAAGCCTGTCTGGATCTTAATATGCCGCTTTTAGTGGTTGGCGCTAAAGCGGCGGCTAAAGATTTTGATTACCATCATCCTGAAAACCGGGCTTTAGTTAAATTCCGTCAGTTTATCCAAGGCAGTCAAGGAGAGTTGATTTTTACTCCCGGCTATATTTCTACTGATGATTTGCGGGCAGTTTACAGTTTAGCTGATTTTTATTGTCAGGCTTCTTTTTATGAAGGTTTTGGCTTGCCGGTTTTGGAAGCCATGGCCTGCGGTTGTCCGGTAGTTTGTTCCCAAGGCGGAAGCTTGGCAGAAGTGGCTGGCCAGGCGGCAGTTTTTATTAAGGACCCAACCTCAGTTGAATCCATTAAAAAGGCGCTTAAAACCGCTTTGGCTTTTAATAAACAGGAACGACAAGCATTGATTGCTAAAGGTTTTGAGCAAGTAAAAAAGTTTTCCTGGCGGACAACAACCCGGGAAACAATCAAAATTTATGAAAAAATTGCAGGATCTTAAATTTAACGAACATCAGCTGATTAAAAATCTGGTGACTTTAATGGTTAGCTGGCGTTTGCTGTTGTTTATTTTTCAAGTAACAGCCATGGGCGTGCTGGCTTTTAAAAGAAGTTTTCCCTATGTCAAGGAATTATTAAAGCCTTTTGGCCAGGCGATTTTCTGGCAATGGGCTAATTTTGACGGAGTTCATTATTTAACTATTGTTCAACAAGGCTATCTGAACACTGGTTTTATTCAAGCCTTTTTTCCGCTCTATCCTTTAGGCGTGCGTTATTTGACGGCGATTTGGCAGAACTATCTTGTTAGCGGCTTACTCCTGTCTCATCTTTGTTTTTTAGCCGCGTTGGCGGTTTTTTACAAACTGCTTCGTTTGGATTACTCTGCTAACACGAGCTTCAAAAGCCTGGTTTTTTTGATTTGTTTTCCGACTTCATTTTATTTTGCCGCTTTTTACAGCGAGTCACTATTTTTACTGTTAGTTTTACTCTCGTTTTGGCTGATGCGGCAAAAGCGCTGGCTGGTTTCAGCCATTTGTATCAGCCTCGCTTCAGCCACGCGTTTAGTGGGTTTGTTTTTAATTCCGGCTTTGATTTGGGAGTTTTGGCAGGTTAATAAGCTTCACAATCCCGGATCGAAACTTAAATCTTTAAAAATGATGTTAGCATTTTTAATTGCCCCAACCGGCTGGTTGGCCTATTCACTTTATCTTAAACAGCATTTTGGCGATTTTTTCCTTTACGCCCATGTTCAAGGTGCTTATGGCGCTCAGCGAACCAGTGGTAAGATCATACTGTTATATCAGGTGTTTTGGCGTTATCTAAAAATGCTGCTTACGGTGCAAAAAAATTCCTGGGTTTATTATACGGTTGTGCTTGAATTTTTAGCCGGCGCCGGTTTTTTACTGCTTCTGCTTTTAGCTTTTAACAAAAAACTCAGAATTCGCTGGTCATATTTGTTTTATGCCCTGCCTGCTTATTTGTTGCCGACTTTAACCGGCACTTTTTCTTCAATGCCCCGTTATGTTTTAACTTTGTTTCCTGCCTTTATTGTTTTAGGCAGTATCAAGAACAGTCGGGTATTAACCTTGCTGTTGTTTTTCTTTTTAGCCTTACTTTGGTTATCTACGGCTTTATTCACTCAGGGTTATTGGATTGGTTAGTTGTTCTGACTTTTAGCGAATTCAGTGTTAAAATAAATTTATGAAAATTCTGGTTACGGGCGGCGCCGGTTTTATCGGTTCCCAGGTAGTTGATGCTTTTATTGAATCCGGGCACGAAGTGATAGTTTTTGACGATCTTTCCACTGGCAGTAAAGATAACCTTAATCCCCGGGCTAAGTTTTATGAGGTTGATATTACTAGTCCTGAAGCAGTTGAGCTGGTTCAGAAAGAGCAGCCGGCTGTTCTTAATCATCATGCCGCTCAAATGGATGTCCGCCGTTCAGTAGCTGATCCGGCTTTTGATGCTCACACCAACACCTTAGGATTGATTAATTTGATGGAGGCATTTAAAAAAACCGGTTCAGCCAAAAAAGTTATTTTTGCTTCAACCGGCGGGGCGGTTTATGGTGAAGCTAAAACCATTCCCACTCCCGAAGACTATCCGGCTCAACCGCTATCTCCTTATGGCATTTCCAAATTAACCAGCGAACATTATTTATATTATTATCACCAGGTGTTTAATATTCCTTTTGTTTGCCTGCGTTATGCTAATGTTTATGGTCCGCGCCAAAATCCTCATGGTGAAGCTGGAGTAGTGGCAATTTTTTGCCAAAAAATGCTTAAGCAAAAACAAACAGTCATTAATGGTAGCGGTGAACAAACCCGGGATTTTATTTATGTGGCTGATATAGTAAAAGCTAATCTAGTGGCTTTGAACAAGAATAACAGCGGGATCTTTAATATCGGTACCGCTAAAGAGACGAGTATTAACACTATTTTTAGAGTTCTTAATAATTTGACTGGTTCAAAGACTCCGGAAAACCATGGGCCAGCCAAGGACGGTGAACAGCAGCGCAGCTGTTTAGACTGGCAAAAAGCCAAACAAGAACTTAATTGGCAGCCGGAAGTAGAATTGGCAGCTGGACTGGCTAAAACTGCGGAATTTTTTAAATCGAAGATTAAACCCGCCTAAATGTTTTGCTTTTGGCGGGCTACCCAGGCAATGGTTTTTTTCAACCCTTCCTCGAGTGAGATCGTTGGCTGCCAGGCTAAGAGTTTTTTTGCCCGGCCAATATCCGGTTGACGACGCTGAGGATCATCTTTAACTGCCGGCTGATAAACAATTTTTGACTTTGATTTGGTTGCTGTGATAATTGTTTTTGCCAACTGATTAATATTGATTTCGTCCGGATTACCGAGATTGACCACTTTTCCGGCCGCTAATTTTTCCATGGCCGCTATCAGGCCTTTGACCAGATCATCAACGTAGCAAAAGCTTCGAGTTTGTCGGCCGTTACCAAAAATAGTTAAGTCTTTATTTTTTAAAGCTTGGTCAATGAATAAAATTACCGCCCGGCCATCGGCAACATTCATGCGCGGACCATAAGTATTAAAAATCCGAACCACCCGGCCATCAACTTTTTCTTTTTTTGTCCAAACCATGGTGGCCATTTCTCCAAAACGTTTGGACTCGTCATAGCAGGCCCGTGGGCCGATGGGATTAACATGGCCCCAATAAGATTCTTTTTGGGGATGCTCTTTCGGATCGCCATAAGCTTCAGAAGTGGAGGCGAACAAAAACTTGGCTTGAGTTTTTTTAGCCAGCTTTAACAACTGATGAGTGCCGACTGAATTAACCAAATAAGTTTCAATCGGACAGTTGATATAGCTTTTCGGTGCAGTCGGATGGGGTCCGGCCGGGCTGGCCAAATGATAAATCTGCTGCCACTTTTCCTCTAAGATTTTAGCCGGCAGCGGTTGGGAAGCATCATGTTTGATCAACTGAAAACCGGTTTTAGCCGCTAAATGGCCAATGTTTTCCCTTTTGCCGGTAAAAAAATTATCCAGGCAGGTTACCTGATACTTTTTATCCAAAAGCGCCTCGCAAAGATGCGAGCCAATAAAACCGGCCCCGCCGGTAACCAGAACTTTATTTTTCATTAGCAACCCTTTTTATAAATTTTCTAACAACTTTTTCCGGTTGTCCATCAGCTATTATTTTGCCTGCTTCCAGTAAAATTACCCGGCTGCAAAAATTGACTACTGTCTCCATGCTGTGACTGATAAATATAATGGTCGTGTGCTGTTTTTTAAACTGGTTCATTTTTTTAAAACATTTTTCTTTAAAGCTGATATCACCAACAGCCAGGATTTCGTCAACTAAAAGAATTTCCGGCCGGACATTAACGGCGATGGAAAAACCAAGACGCATATACATGCCGGACGAATAAAATTTAACCGGAGTGTTAATAAACTCACCAATTTCGGCAAAGCTCACAATTTGTTTAAAGTTTTGGTCAATAGCTTTTTTAGCAATTCCCAAAATTGAGGCATTAAGATAAATATTTTCCCGGCCGGTTAACTCAGGATGAAAACCGGCGCCCAGTTCAATTAAGGGTGAAATCCGGCCCTTAACCATAATTTTTCCCATTGTCGGTTGGGTAATGCCGGCCATCAGTTTAAGCAGGGTTGTTTTGCCTGAGCCGTTCAAACCAATAATTCCCAGGGTTTCGCCCCGGGCTATTTTCAAATCAATGTCTTTAAGCGCCCAAACAAACCGGCCGCCGCTTTTGCCTTTAAACAAAGCGGGCAGCAATTCCTTAAAAGTTTTTTGGTTTTGCTTAAAATAGCGCTTGCTTAATTGGTTAAACTCAATAACGTTGTTCATTTAAACCACATCGGCAAATAAGCCTTCAAGTTTTTTAAAGATTTTATAACTGACCAATAAAATTATTACACAAACCAAGATAGCGATTCCCAGACTGTTAAAATTAGGCGGGGTTTGGTTAAAGACAATCTGGCGGTAAGCATTAACAAAAACCGCCATGGGGTTAAGTTTAAAAATAAACCGGTATGATTCAGGCACGATTTCAACCGGGTAAATAACCGGCGTGAGGTACATCCAAAGAGTAATAATCAAGCCAAGAAGATATTGAATATCGCGGTAAAAAAGATTGGCGGCAGCTAATAATAAACCCAGGCCAAAAGTAAAAATCAGCTGAGTTAAAAAAACCGGAATCAACCAAAAAATAGTTAGGTTGATTGGTATTTGGTAAAAAACCATAAACAAAACCAAAATACTGCTGGCCAGAAAAAAATCCACAATTTTTGCCAGAATAGTGCTAATGACAAACAGCTCCCGCGGTAAAGCAATCTGTTTGATCAAAGAAGCATTGTTTACCAAGCTGTTGGTAGCTGATTCTAAAGACTTGGCCAACAGATTCCAGGGCAGTAAGCCAACATACAGAAAAACCGGATAGGGAATTCCCCAGGAGGGCACTTTCATGACTACGGAAAAAATCAGAGCCATAACCAGCATTTGGAAAAAAGGGTTGAGAATCACCCAAAAATAACCCAGAACCGATTGTTTATAGCGGGCTTTAATTTCGCGCGCTGTCAGGTTCCAGAGTAATTCGCGATATTGATAAATCTGTTTAAGATAAACCAGCACAGTTAAAGTATAACTTTTTAAAACCTAAAAATCCATTTGGATGTTATAATGCTAGTATGAATATTGGCATTGAAGCCACAACAATTACCGGTGCTAAAGGCGGCTTTGGCGATAAAAGCGGCGTTTATCGTTACTTTTTCAATTTAGTTAAAAGTTTAAGTCAGGTTATTTCTAAAAAAGACAAGCTTTTTCTTTATGATATTTACCAATTTGCGCTTAAAAATATGTCAGCCGATCTTTTGCCGATTTTAAGGCAGGACAATATTTATGGGTCATTGATTAAAGCGCCTCGGTCTTTTAAGTTGGAATATACCCAAATTGACGATATGCCGGTGATTCGCTGGTTTGCCAAAAAAATTGACAAGTATGTGATTGAACCCATGTCTGACCGTTTAGTCTATGGCCAGTTTATTAGAAAGATAAACACTGATCTTGAGCAAAATAAAATTAAAGTGTTTCATGTTTCTGAAACCGTTTACTTTGCCACTCCGGGAATTAAACAGGTAGCTACAGTTTGCGATATTATTCCCATTAAATTTCCTGATTTCCAAAAAGAAGAAACCGTTAAGATCCACATGCGGCGCCTGCGTTTTATCAGAGAAAAAAGCGACGCGATTATTGCCATTTCAGCCAATACTAAAAATGATTTGGTTAAAGAACTTCATTTTAATCCCAAAAAAGTCTTTGTTACGCCTTTAGCCGCTGATGAGGCCTTTAAACCGGTAAGCAGGACTGAGGTTTTACGCACTTTCCAAAAAGTTAATGAGGAAATTGAGATCAGCAAAAACACCCGGATTGATTATAAAAAATATTTGTTGTTTTTTGGAACTTTAGAACCGCGCAAAAATCTTGGTGTGCTTTTGGAAGCTTTTCGCGACCTTAAGAAAAGCGGCCAGTATCAAGGCAAGCTGGTGTTAGTTGGCGGCCGTGGCTGGGGAAAGATTCAGCAGAGACTAAGGGCTTTTGTTAAAGAAAATTTACTCCAAAAAGAAGTAATTTGTCTTGGTTTTGTCAGCGATGGAATCTTAAATGACTTAATTAACGGCGCTCAGGCAGTTGTTTATCCGTCCATATATGAGGGTTTTGGTTTACCGCCTTTGGAAGCCATGCAGGCCGGTACGCCGGTAATTACTACCAATGTTTCTTCCATGCCTGAAGTGGTTGGCAAAGCGGCCCTGCTTTTTAATCCGGCCGATCTTGAAGCTTTAAAAGCTTACATTTTGAACATTAATATTAAACCAAACTTGGCAAGAGAGTTAAGCCAAAAAGGCATTAAGCAGGCGAAGAAATTTTCCTGGAAAAAAACAGCTGAACAAACATTAGAAATTTATCAACGTTTAGCCAGACAAAGAAAGACTTATGCGTATTGGTATTGATGTTTCAATGTTGGTTTATGCCGGTTCAGGCGTAGCCAGCTATACTTTTAATTTAGTCAAAGGTTTACTTCAAATTGATAACCAAAACCAATATTGTCTTTTTTATTCTTCTTTAAGGCGGCCGAAAAACTTTTATTATCTTGATGAGTTAAAACAACTAGGCGCTAAAGTTTATTCCTATCGTTTGCCGCCAACTTTGCTGCGTTTGCTTTGGAACCGCTGGCACTTATTGCCGGTTGAATGGTTAATTGGCAAGGTAGATATTTGGCATTCTTCTGATTATCTCCGGCCGCCGCTTTTATCCGGCACTCAGGCAGTAACTACTTTACACGATCTAACTTGGCAGATATTTCCTGAATATCATACTCAAGATGTAATTATTGCCCATCAAAAAAAGATGGCAAAAACTTTAACATATAATGATATGATTTTGGCTGATTCTGAGCAAACAAAAGCTGATTTTATTCAGCACTATCCTCAGGCAAAAAACAAAATCATCTTGGCTCCTCTTGGTGTTGATGAGCTTTTTTTCAAGAAATGGCCAGACAAGGCGATCGGTAAAGCCTTGGAAAAATATGCCATTAAACCGCCTTATTTGCTTTATGTGGGTGCGATTGAACCGCGCAAGAATATTGATATTTTAATTAAGGCTTTTAATCTGGTGATAAAAAAACAGCCGGAATTGTCTTTGGTTTTAGCCGGCCGGGCCGGCTGGAAAAATGAGCAGGTCTTTGCAGCTGTAACTAGGCTTAATCTCAAAGATAAGGTTAAGTTTATTGGTTTTGTTGAAGACCGGGATTTGCCTTTAGTTTATCAAGGGGCAAAATTATTTGTTTACCCTTCATCTTATGAAGGTTTTGGTTTGCCGCCCTTGGAAAGCTTGGCGGCCGGCACGCCGGTGGTGGCTTATAATTGTCCGAGCTTGCCCGGAAGCAATAAAAAAATCATTAATGCTCAAGTTTTAGCCACAAACATTCTTAAGCAGCTTGTCAACAATAAGGTTGAGCCAATTAAAATTCTCAATTGGCAGCAAGTAGCTCAAAAAACTTTAGCAGTTTATTTGGGTATTAAATCTTCAGCAATCTCTAAGTCTTCAATTTCCCCCAGTTGATAATATTGATTTTCCCAAAGAATGGTTTTATAAACTAAGGTTTTATTGCCGACAGTTAAATTATTTTTTTCTGCTAGAACCAACTTGATGTTGTCTAATCCTAAACGGCCTCGATAATTAGTGTAATAGTTGTTATGAGTAATAATCTTTTGGTTAGTCAGAAAATACTCTCGCCAGAACCTTTTCCACAAACTGTAGTCACCTAAATAAATGTCGTCGGTAAAAAAAGGTTGATTAAGTGATGCCTGATTAAGTTCGTTAAGGGAAATTAATGATGGGTCGATTATGGTCGGATGCCAATAAACCTGCTTAAGTAAGCGATGAGCTGACCGTGATGATAATCCGAATACCACTAATAGAACGGCCAATTTAATAATTTGATTTTTTATCTTTCCCAGCCAGCAACTAAGACCAATACTAAACAAAACAACCAATATAAAAATCGCATAAGTAATTAATCTGAAGTAGGCATAAAAATTATTAATAATAAAACGATAACTTAAGCCAAAAGCCAAAAACATCAATAAATAAACAGAAATTAAATCTCGCTGTTTTGTTTTTTTCAAGCCAAATAGCCAAATAGCCACTACGGGTAAACCAATCAGCCAGCCGAGAAATTCTGGTATAGGGCGTGAATAAAAAAGATTATAAAATCCCATAATATCAAATGGGTTGGCATAATTAATTTTTTCCCAACCAATAAAAGTAGTGTCAGTGGAAAGGTGAAAGACTTTGAGAATTTGATAAATTGCTGTGCCAACTGTAATTGGATTAATCAGCACGGTGAGCAAAGTGATTTTACCTAGCCTAAGTAAATGAAGTCGCCGGCTTTTGAGGTTAAATAGTCGCCAAATAACAAACATTACTAGTGGCGCCAGAGCAAAAACTAGACCCTCGGGGTAGATTGAGCTGATGGCAGAAAAGCTCAGGGCGATTAAAAAGTCGTATTTAGTAAAACGCCTGGTTTTGTCATTGCTATAGCTGATTAATAAAATTATTGTTAAGATAAAAACTCCAGTAAAAGCAAACTGGCCAAAAAAGACATGATAGAGGATATAAAATAAGGTTGAGTTTAAGCTATAACCAACAAACACCAACAATAACAAATATGGTTGGTGTTTTGGACCAGTTGTTTTAGCTAGGATATAGACTAGTGGAAAACTGAGAGCAAAAAGTAAATGAAGTAATATGGAAAAAATTTGAAATGACTGAAGCGACAATAAGCTGGCAAAAAAACTTAATAACATTGGACTGCCCCAGCGATAGCTGTAATAAATTAGATCACCAACAGAAGTGCTAGCAGGTTTATAGTATTGATCAGCCATACGTGGATAAATCGTATGATTAGTTAACCAATCAGCAGTTGTGCAATAGGAAATTGGGTCAAGATTACCAATTGTAAGCGTGGTTGGAAAACCGGCTCGGACAATAAGAGGATAAAGGGTTAACAGTAGACCAAAGGTTGTCAATAGTCCAATAAAAAAATTTTCTTTAGTGATTTTAAAGTAAATCTTTTTCATAAAAATAGCGACGAGGTGAAGACTTGATGCAATAATCAAAATTATTTGATTAGCTTTACTCATAGGAATTTTAAGCAAAGAAAATATTGCTCCGATGACTGAAATTAGGATAATCGCCAGCCAGGGGCTGAGCCAGAAATTCCAACGCTGTAGTTTCTTAGGAAGCATTAGAGCGCCAAAACCGTAACCAACAAAAAACAAAATAATGGTTATTTTAAAGGTGAGAATAAATATTTCAATCATGAATGTTTTCTTCTAAATAGGCTTGGTAAAATTTAGCCGCAAATTTTCTTCTGTCTTCACTATTGGGTATTACCTGAGACATTTGATATTCTTGGTCAAATATAAAGTGAACAAAGTTGATGCCGCTATTAAATTTTTGGTCAATAGGTATTTTGTAGGTTTTCATGTCTGGGGATAGAGTAAACGAGGTCACCTTTTTGTGGTTGACATATATAGCTACAGTTTGCGCTTTATAAAAAGCGGCCGCTCTAAAATTAAGGTCGAGTTTTCTTGGCTGATTTAGTTTAAACATAATTGAAGATTTTTTCCAGGACCAACGAAAATCTTCTTCCGGAGTACTCCAGCCTCTACCTAAGAGAATAACATCATTGGAGCTGCTAAATTCAATTGATAAAAACTCTTGGCTATTTGGCACCCTTTCCCATAAAGAGAAAATCCCATCCTGTATAGTTTGAATAAAGCCCAAATCTTTTAAGACATTGGATAAAGTGGCCGCATAGGGTTCAGTATCATTAAGTAAAAAGTATTTTAAATCCAAAAAATCAATTGCCTCTAAACTTTTGTCTATGTCAATTTCTTGCCAATTAATCAGATCAGCCTGATCAATATTGCCGTTATGGGCAACATCGGGATCCATTAAGCGCCCAACATAACCCCAAAAAGGGTTTTGTTGGTAATAATTTCTTTTGTAAAAAGCAATCCGGCCAAAATAACCAGCTAAAACTGGTTTACCATGGGTCATTTGGCCGGCAAAAAAATTAATATTATTGCCTTTACCTAAATAAACAAAGCCATCTCTGATAGTAGATGGCGCTTCCATGACAGTTATTTGAGCGGAATCATTGCGGATTTTTTCATAGGCTTGGTTAGGGAAAAAGTGCTGAGGGGGTGTGGGAACAATAAAATATTGATCCAAAAAAAACACCACTAAAAATATGATGCTAAAACCAATTTTAAATTTTTTTGATTTGTTTTTTAACAAATGATCTATCAGGTAGGCGGTCACAATGCAGGAGAAAAATGTCGTTCCGACTATCAATCGGCCCGGTACTCTAATATTAGACATAAAAGGCAAATAGTGAAAAAAAGCATAAGGCAGGGGAAAAACCAGACGAATACCATCACCAACATTTAAACCCCAGCGGCCGGCAATATGGAGAAAGGGTCCAAGAGTTAAAGTTAAAAAAACTAGGGTGGTTAGTAAATAAGGGGTAAGCCTTAATACCATCTTTTTGGGAAGCTTCTTTTTAACACTAAGCCATAATAAAGTAGCATAAGTACTAATAATAATGATGCCTACATAGGTGGAATTTTCAAATCGTCCCCGGCTAAATTCTAAATGCTTTTCCATAAAATTGGCTATTGGTTTTAAAAAATAACTGTAGGTTGTCGGGATAAAAAAGCCTAATAAATCAGAAGAAAACTGGATTGCTCCGGCCCAGCCTTCAACTTTAGGTAAATCTTCAAAGAGGGAGCTTTGGTAAAGAGTTTTAGCCCAAGGATATAAAAACAGGACAATTAATAAAAAACTCAAGGCCAAATAGCGCCAATTTGCTTGAATTGTCTCCTTAGCCAATTTTTGTTTAAAGATTAAAGCATAAGTTGTCAATAAGCCAATAGATATGATTAAGATAATAAAATAATAAAGATTTAAATAAAGAGTTAGGCTGAAAAATATCGCCAGGCTAATGGCGGCAATGAGTTTGACCAGCGGCTTTTTGATTTTAATTAAAGAGAAAAAACTGTAGTAAAACCAGGGAAACATATAGACATTAATATAGGTCCAGTGGCCCATGCGTAGCATTAGAAATGTCATATAGCCATAACTTAGGCCAATTAAAAAAGAAGTTAACTCATCAACCTTTAAGCACCTAAGCAGGAAGTACATTCCCAGATTAGCGAAAATAACTCCACCAACAGTAAGAATGGCAAAAGTTTGATGAACTGAAAGCCAGGGTTTAAGTAAAAAATAGAAAAAACCATTACCAGTGTCAGTAGCGGTTAAATTAACGCCAAAAGGATAGAGAATAGTGTTAGTCGGGCTAAAGGGGTTTTTGCCTTCACTGATGTTTTGAGCTACTTGTTTCATGCCCCATTCAACCGCAAATACTTCGCCGAAGCGTTTGCCGGTTTGAGTATTGTCAACTAAGAGCTCCCCCCAGAATTTATGATAAAAAATTAAACTTACGACAATATAGGCCAAAAGGATTAATTTTTTCATAATAGTTATTTTAAGTTTAAATTATAAAATTTTATCGCCAGATTTCTTTGGTCATTATTATTTTCAAAAACTTCAGCCGGTTTAAAGCTTTGACTAAATTTAAAATCAATAGTGTTAATTCCCGGCTTAAGATAGTCAGAGATATTATTAATGGTATAATTATTTTTTTCTGTGCTAATTTGTTTGGTGGCGAGATAGGTTTTGTTAATGTAGATTTTAACTTTTTGAGGTTGATAAAATGAGGCGGCGGCAAAAGCAAGTTGGTTTTTATTGCCATCAGTTTTAACAAAAACCTGAGCCGAGTTGTTGATTGTCCAGCGAAAATCGTCCTCAGAAACACTAAAGTTTTTGGCTGTAAACAAATAATCATTAGCTGAGCCAAAAGCAATTTGGCTGAATTCTTGGGTAGTTAGCGACTTTTCGAATAATTGAAAACCAACATCTTCCATTTTTAAAATAAAGCCCAGTTGAATTAATAACTCTTTAATAAGTTGACTGTATTTTTCGTCAGTTCTCAGCAACACGTATTTAATGTCTAAAAAACTGATTTCTTCTTCAAGAGTGTTTAAATCCGCCTCAAATGAAGTAACTACTGGTTCAGCCGGGCTTTCTTTATAAAGCCGATAATTCCCCTTGTCGGTGATTTTGAGTATATGACTAATAAAAGGGAGATTTTTATAATAATTAAAAATTGCCGGATTAACTCGGGCAAGATAACCGCCAATAACTGGTTTTTGGTGAATCAGGGCACCACGCATGATTGAAATTCCATGAACAAAGCCTAAATATTGAAGACCATCGCGAATCGCAAAAGGGATTTCCAGAACTGTGGTTACTTCAGGATCATTTTTAATATATTCATAAGCTTTTAAAGGGATATTGATTGGTGGTCTGGATGGAACAGTATAAAACTGATCAAAGAAAAATATTAGCAAAAATAGTCCAACGATAATCAAGCGTTTTTTTCTTGGAACTTTTGATATTTGATAGTTAATAATCGTAGCGGCAACAATAGTAGCCAAAAAAATAAACATGGCCATAAAACGAGTTGGTGCTCGAACAGAGCTTAATCCCGGAATTGCTTGGAGTAAAATAAAAGGCAAAGGAAAATAAACATTAATGCCTTCAAGGGAAATAAACCAGCGATTAGCAATTTTAAGAAAAGGCCCCATGATTAGCAAAATAAAGAAAATGCTGATAAAAAAATAAGGCTTGATTTGTTGATAAATCTTTTTAGGCAGTTTTTTTCTAAAAAATAACAGATATAAATAGATTGCAATAATGATAATGCCTGGATAAGCAAAACTCTGCCAGCCATGAAAGAAAAAGCTCACATATCTAGCGGGTACTAAAGGTTTATTGAGAAGCTTAGAAAATAACCAGTAATAAAAAGGATTATATTCACTGGGAGTAAAAAAATTAACCGCATCAGCCGATAAAGTGATGGCACCGCCAAAGCCGGGCGTCTTATGTAAGCCACCAGAAACAATTAAGGGAATAGCGCTAATTAACCAGGGAAATAAAAGTAAAATAAAACTTAAAAAGGAAAAAGGAAGATAAAGAAAGTGAGTTTTTATCAACCTCACTAAAGTTTTTCTTTGCCAGAAAATAAACCAAATAAGGCCAATAAAAATGGCGAGCAAAGAGCTTAAAAAATAATAAAAATTAGCTAAAAAAGTAAAAGCCAAAATGAATCCCAGACCAAGAGATAAATAAGTTTTAGTCTTTTTTTGTTTAGCTTGGAAAAAATTCAGAATCATTAACATCTGTAAAGGAAAAAGGTAAAGAAGGGTGTAAGTATAGTGACCGAGCATGCGGTGAGAAATGAATGGTGTGTAAGTAAAAATTAAGCTGGCAATCAGGGCCAATAGGCGACTAACTCTGAGCTTTTTTATCAGCAGGTACATAAAAATGCTACTTAAAAATAAATTAATTAAGACAATTATTAAGGTGGCCTGATGAATATTAAAAAACGGTCGGAGAACTAGCAAAAAAGGCAGATTAGTAATGGCGTGATCATTAAGAGAAAAGTTAGTTTCAAAAGGATAAAGAATGCTTTTATTAATAATAAATGGATTTTTGCCTTTTAAAATATTTTGATAACTGGTTTCAGTTAAAAACTCAGTCATTAAACCGTCATCAATGATAGTTTGGCCGAAATCAGGAAATAATACCTCTTTAAAAAATTGGTGATTAAAGATAAAATTAACACCAAGAAATAAGATAAAGAAAATAAGAGGCAATAATTTTTTATTCATTTGTAAAGTCAACAATATTTTAGAGTTATTATAGCAGTATGAACAAGAAAATTAAGCGCCCATTCTTATTTGTTTGCCCTTTATCATATAAAAAGATTTTGGTTTCTCGCCATTGAAAAGCTTAATGGCTGGTATGCTAGAGGCGGCTAAAGAAACCCTAATAATATATAAAGAAG
>JAHJAY010000027.1 GCA_018813815.1 Patescibacteria group bacterium
AACGCTAAAACCTGGTTATCTGCCCGGGAAAAAGGCAAGTTAAAGCTGGTTGGGCGTGACTACCAAGTTATTGACGGTGAGGTGGTGGAATTCAAGTTTGGCGCTGGCTAGCCCGCATTACTTGCGTAGCTTGTGGCGGGTTGAGTTTTTAATGAGCTTATTGTATAGTCATGTTATACTCTGATAAGAGTTATATTTTAGAATAGGAAGGGGAATCCCTAATGAGAACTTATGAGGCAGTTTTTGTGTTTGATCCTCAAGTGGTCAAAAGCAAAAAAGAGGCTTTAGTTCAGGTAAATAAAATTTTTAAACCAGCTGCGTCTAAAATTATTGAAACTCAGGCTTGGGGAGAACGCTCATTAGCCTATCCGATTAAGAAAAAAACTCAAGGTTGGTATTTGTGCTTAACGGTTGAGCTTGACGAGGCTAAATTGGGAGAAATCAGCAAAAACCTTAAATTGGAAACAACTATTTTGCGGCACTTATTAATTAAGCAGTAAGGGGGGCGGTTATGGCTTCACGTTCTTTAAATAAAGTAATGTTAATTGGTAATTTAACCCGGGATCCGGAATTGAGATATACACCTCAAGGGACGGCGGTTTGCAGTTTTGGTTTAGCGACCAATCGTTCTTGGCAATCAGCAGGCGGCGGTGATCGTCAGGAGGAAACTGAATTTCATCGGATTGTTGCCTGGCAAAAACTGGCAGAGCTTTGCAGTCAGCTTTTGTTTAAAGGCAGAAAAGTCTATGTTGAGGGTCGATTACAAACACGGAAATGGACCGGTTCTGATGGTCAAGAGCGGCAGACTACCGAAATTGTGATTGATAATATGATTGTTCTTGATTACCGTCAGCGCGATGATCAGTCTGGTGGTGGTTATGATTCGACCGGCAGCCAGCCGGCGGTGGCCACAGAAGTTGTTCAGCCCGCCGCTCCAGCTGAGCCGATCAGCAGCGAGGTTCCTGTTAAAGAGAGTAAAGCTAAGGCGGTAGTTAAACCAAAAACGCAAAAAAAAGTTGAAACTGTCGGTCAGGACGATCCAAAAAAGGTCGCGCCTGATGACATTCCCTTTTAAGGAGTAGTTTATGAAGCCAAAACGGCGGTTTAGAAAAAGAATAGAACAGGCCCCTGACAAATGTGCTTTTTGTGAGGAAAAAAAAGAACCGGATTATAAAACAGTTGACAGTTTGGTTAAACATCTGAGTGGCCGAGGAAAAATTTTAAGCAGGAAAAAAAGCGGACTGTGTGCCAAGCATCAACGTCGTTTAGCCACAGCGGTTAAAAGAGCCCGACATTTAGCCTTACTGCCTTTTGTTGGGGCAGTCTAATGCCCAATGAAAACACAAACTAGAATTATTGAATTAGCGAAGGAATTAAAAATTAAACCGCGGCGGTTGGTTAATTTTTTGCTTGTATCTTTAGGTAAATCTGTTGCCAAAGGCCAGATTTTAGCTCAGAAAAAGACTATGGGTTTTATCACCAAAACTGTTCGGGCGCCTGAAGCCGGCACAGTGGATAAAATTGAAGCTACCACGGGGCGGCTTTTTTTAACTCGGGCAAGTAAGAAAACCGGCTTTGGTTTTGGTTGGGGCAAGGCTAAGGCGGTGTTAGTTAAAGCCAAAGCCGAATTGAGTTTGAAAAATTTGAACCCTGATTGGCGGGATAAAATTATTTGGGCAGAGGCTATCAGTGAACCCGGAGCAATTTTTAAAGCCGAAGTGCTGGGGATTGAAGGTTTAATTTTACCGATTGAAACGCGTGAGGAATTACAAGACAGTTGTCAGGAGTTGGTTGAAGCCAGTGAGTTGGCAGTGGTTTTTGTTAAACCAGGTGTAAGTGAAAAGTTAAAACAGCTGGTTGGTAAACAGGTCATGATTGATGGCCAGAAGGGATCAGTTAGTGAAGCTTAGTTTAAAAATCGTCAGGAAAACAGTTTTAAGTTTAGCCTTTTTACTTTTAGTCGGAGGAAGCGGTTTTTGGTTGGGGCGGACTGTTCAGTTACCATCGACCTCGTCAGTTAATTGGCGGGTTGATCGCGCTCAGCCGGCAGCTAAAAACCATTTGGATTTATCAATGTTTTGGGATGTGTGGGATCGGTTAGAGCAATCTTATTTTGATCGACAGGCGGTTGATGCGCAAAAAATGATTTGGGGAGCGATTCAAGGTATGACTGCAGCGCTTGATGATCCTTATACTGTGTTCCTGCCGCCCAAAGACAATCAGCGCGCCCAAGAAGATTTAAACGGTTTTTTTGAAGGCGTAGGCATTGAATTGGGCTATCGTGACGAGATTTTAGCGGTGATTGCCCCCCTTGAAGGTATGCCGGCTAAAGCAGCGGGAATTCGGGCAGGCGATTTGATCGTCCATGTTAAAGATGAAGCTAAAAATGTTGATGTGGATACTTTAAGCATGTCTTTGCCGCAAGCAGTGGAAATTATTCGCGGACCCAAAGGCACACCGGTTACATTGAGTATTATTCATTCGGGTGAACAGGAAGTAGTGGAAATTGCCATTGTTCGGGGGACAATTATTGTTTCCAGTGTTCAGCTTGATTGGGTGGAGGGTGATATTGCCCATTTGCAATTATTCCGCTTTGGTGAACGCACGCCCGAAGAGTGGGATCAGGCAGTGACCGAGATAACAGATAAATGTTCCGGTGGTCAAAGATTCAATTGTTCTGGAATCATTCTTGATCTGAGAAATAATCCTGGCGGTTACTTGGAGGCGGCAGTTAATCTGGCCAGCGAGTTTATTGCTCAGGGTGTGGTGGTTAAACAGGAGAATGCCGGCGGTTCAGTGGAAACCTACAGTGTTACCCGGCGGGGTAAACTTCTGGAAGCGCCGATAGTCGTTTTAATTAATAAGGGTAGTGCTTCATCGTCAGAGATTTTAGCCGGCGCTTTGAAAGTCAGGCGCCAGATTGAATTGATTGGTGAAACCAGCTTTGGTAAAGGCACTATTCAGGAGGCTCAAGAATTAGGTGGTGGTGCCGGCCTTCATGTCACCACTGCTCGTTGGTTGCTGCCTGATGATACCTGGGTGAATGAAGCTGGCTTAGAACCTGATTATCAAGTTGAAGATGATCGGGAAACTGAAGCAGATGAACAGTTTTTGAAAGCAATTGAGGTATTAAATGAAAATAATAATTAAAAAAACCAGTGAAATTAAAGAGGTTTCTTTTGGCCATGCGGTTAACTATTTGATTCCTCAGGGTTTGGCAGTAGCGGCTACAAGCAAAAACCTGAAAGAGCTTCAAGTTCGGCAGGCCAAGGAACAGGATAAGAAAAAGCAGGCGGTTAAAAAGGTTAAGGCCAAGCTAAAAAATTTAACCGGTAAAGAAATCAGCTTTAAAGTTAAATCCGGTAAAAAAGGTAAAATTTATGGGGCAATTACCAAAAAAGAAATTGCCGAAAAGTTGGGAATTTTAAAAAGTGAGGTTTTGCTTGATAAGCCGATTAAAAAAATCGGAGAATACGATATAAAAATAAATATAAAAGCGCGCGCCGCCGGCATAGCCTCTGGCGACGCACGGCAAAAATCAAATGTCAAAGTAGTGGTAGAAGAAAAGAATTAAAATGAAGAAATTTCTTCTTGGCGCTGCTACCGGTTTTGTATTTTTAGTTGCTATTCTTGGCGGAGCGATCAGTGATCGGCTATGGGGTTATCAGCCATTAGACAAATGGTTTCCTCGTTCAGGTTCAACAGAGTCTTCATTTCACTCCAACAATATTCGGGTGGTGAATGAAGAAAATGTGGTGATTGAAGTGGTTGAACAAGTTACCCCTTCGGTGGTAACTGTGGGGATTAAAACCCGCCAACGGATTATTGATCCCGGCAGTTTTTCTTTTGACCCATTTGATTTTTTTGGTTTTAGGCAACCAACTGTTCAGGAAAAAGAAGTTGAACAGGATATTGGCAGTGGTTTTATTGTCAGTGCTGAGGGCTTAGTAGTAACCAATAAACATGTTGTGGCTGATATTGAAGCAGAATATAAAGTAATTACCGCTGATGACCGGGAATATCCGGTGGAAAAAATCTATCGTGATCCGATTAATGATTTAGCGATTTTGAAAATTAGCGCGCTTGATGGTATGAATCTTCAGCCGGTTGATTTAGGTGATTCTGAAGCTTTAAAAGTCGGTCAATTCGTAATTGCCATTGGCACGGCTTTAGGCGAATTTCGCTCCACTGTAACCACTGGGGTGATTTCTGGTTTAGGGCGTGGAATTCAGGCCGGAAATGGTTTTTCCGGTCAAGTGGAAAGTTTAGATAATGTGATTCAAACTGACGCGGCCATCAATCCGGGTAATTCAGGCGGACCGTTGCTTAATTCTGTTGGTGAAGTGATTGCGGTTAATGTGGCTACAACTCAAGGAGCAGAAAACATCGGTTTTGCCATACCTATAAATATTGTCAGGCAATCATTGGAAGAGTTTGAGGAAACAGGCAGTTTTTCCCGCGCTTTTTTAGGTGTGCGCTACAAAATGATTGACCAGAGAACAGCAATTCTCAATGAAGTGCCTGAAGGAGCTTATGTGGTTGAGGTGATAGCGGATTCTCCGGCAGACAAAAGCGGTATTCAAGAGGGTGATATTTTAATAGCCATTGATGGTCAGGTATTAAAACAAGCCGAAGCAGGTTTAATCGAGATTATTAATCATAAAAAAGCAGGTGAAGAAGTTAAAATTGAGCTGTGGCGCGACGGTGAGACTCGGGAATTGAAGATTCGACTGGAAGAAATTGGAGAATAATAATCAAAAATTACTAATTTCTAAATTTTATAGTATAATTGCTCCTATGAAGAAAAAAATTCATCCAGTTTATTATAATGATGCAGTCGCGACCTGTACTTGTGGAAATACTTTTAAGACCGGCTCAACTAAAAAAGACATTCAAGTTGAGATTTGCGCCGCCTGTCACCCCTTTTTTACCGGCGAGATGAAGTATGTTGATACTTTGGGTCGGGTAGAGCGTTTTCAAAAAAAAGCGGCGGCGGTGGTTGGTAAAACATACCTTTCTAAAAAGAAACGTCAGGCACTGCAACGGACTAAAGACAAAAAACAAGCTGATAAGGCACCGCGAACTTTAAAAGAGATGTTGCAAAAGTCATGATTGCTCCGGGATTTGTTATTCTTGAAGTTAGACCTGGAACCGGAGGTGAAGAAGCCAAAATTTGGGCCAGAGATTTACAGCGGATGTATGCTAAATATGCGGCTGCTCAAAATTGGCAAGTGGTTGATTTGGGGGCCGGTTGTTTGAAAATTAAAGGTGCAGGGGTTTACCAAAAATTAAAACATGAAAGCGGTGTTCATCGGGTACAGCGAATACCGACGACTGAACGTTATGATCGGATCCATACTTCAACTGCAACTGTGGCAGTTATTCCGGAAATTCCTCAGAGTGAAATTGACTTTAAATCAAGCGATTTAGAAGTTCAATTTTGTCGTTCTTCTTCGCAAGGAGGACAAAATGTTCAGAAAGTCAGCACTGCAGTTCGTTTAAAACACAAACCAAGCGGCTTGACGACTACTTGTCAAACTCAACGTTATCAGGAACAAAATCGCAAAATTGCCGAAGATATGTTGCGGGCTAAACTGTGGGAGCAGAAACAGGCTCAAAGGACTTCGCAAGTGAATCAGCACCGGGCAGCGATTGGACAGGGTATGCGGTCAGAAAAAATCCGGACGTACAATTATTCCCAAAATCGGGTGACTGATCATCGGATCAATAAAAAATGGCAGGATTTGGAAAACATTTTAGAAGGTAAATTAGACAAAATAATCAAGGCGTTAAACTAATTAGACGATCGTTGTTCCGATTTAACGCTTTGTTTTTTGTATTCAGTTAAAAAGACCCCAATTACAATAAAAATCGCGCCCATAATAAATGATGGATCAACTGTTTCTCCTAACCAAAAAACAGCCAGCGGTATAGTGAAAATTGGTTGAAGGTAAGTAAACAGGGTTGCCTCTGAGGCTTCAATTAAACTTACTCCGTAAGCATAAGTAAAATAGGCAATGATTGAAGCAAATAAACTCATAAAAAGAATGCCGGGAATGGCTTGGATATTCGGTAGGAAATTCATAGTTATACGATAGCTGCTACTTAAGAGAAAAAGCGGGATGTAAGTAATCAGACCAACAAAAAAGGCCATGGCCGTCAGATTGAAACTGGAATATTTTTTAGCCAGATTTTTACCTAAAAGCGTATAGGTGGCCCAGCTGATATTGCTTACAAGAATTAGAATGTTGCCCAGAAGGTTCTGAGTTGTAAAAGTTCCTGAGCTTTTTAAAAGAGGGGAAAGGACGGCAATTAAAGTTCCGCCAAAAGCTAAGGCTAGGCCAATCTTTTCTTGGCGGGTGATGACTTCTTTTAAAAAAACTACTCCACCCAAAACAATCATAATTGGCACAGTGGCGGCTAAAACAGCTGCGTCAACCGAGCTGGTTTTATTAAGCCCGAAAAAAAGCAAGCCCAAAGTAAGACTGGTGCTGCAAAAAGCGACCAGTAAAATCTGAGGCAAGTCACAAAGTTCAAACGGCTGGACTTTTATTTTTTTTAAAAAGACAGGCAGGATTAAAATTGAAACCAGTAAAAACCGCCAAAAAAGAAAGTCAGTTGGGCTAATGAAATTAAGGGTGTATTTAATAATTGGCGGAGAAATGCCCCAAATGATGGCGGTGGTTATTAGGGCGAGATAGGCTTTAATGCGAATAGTCATTAGCCATTAGTTATTAGCTTTTCTATTGTTTTTTCTAAGCTAATTGTTTCTTGCTCCCCAGTCTTCATATTTTTAACTGCGATTATATTTGCCCTGATTTCTTCCGGACCAACAATCGCTACCCGAGGGATGCCTTTTTTATTAGCATATTTAAATTGTTTGTCCAACCTGACATTAGTATCCGGATACAGTTCGGTCTTAACGCCGGCTTGACGGAGTCTGCTTGCCAACTGAAGCGACTGAGTTAAATATTCCGGCGAAAAAACCGTTACCAAAACTTGGGCGCCGCTTTTTTGTTCAGGAATCAAACCGAGTTGATCTGCGGCTTCAACCATTCGGTCAAAACCAAAAGCAATACCGACAGCCGGAATATCAACACCGCCTAACTGGGCAATGAGTTTATCGTAACGGCCGCCGCCGCCACAAGAACCAGCCGTGTATTCTGGAAGGACAACTTCAAATATCATGTCAGTATAATAGTCTAAACCCCGAGCTAGACTGGGAGAAAACTGGATGTCTGTTTTGGCAACACCTAAACCAACGGCTGCCTCAATAATGCTTTTTAGACTGGGTGAGGTTTTGGCTTGACCGATTTCTTTTAAAACCTTTTGAGCATCATTCTTATTGAGACCCTTATTTTCCAGTTCACTTATAACTGCTTCTGCGCCGATTTTATTCAGCTTGTCAATTGACTGAATAAGCGAAAAAACATCAACAGTTTTGTTAGTAAAAGGTTTTAAAGTTTCAAATAAAATTTGGCGGTCATTGATTTTAATCTTTACTTGTTTAAAGCCAATATTTTTAAACGCCCAATAAGTGCAGCTGACAATTTCAGCGTCAGCTAATGGAGATGAACTGCCAAAAATGTCAATATCACATTGGGTAAATTCGCGGAACCGGCCTTTTTGTGGTTTGTCCGCCCGAAAAACATTTTGAATCTGGTAGCGTCGAAAGTATTTGGGTAATTGATTTTGGTATTGAGCCAGAATTCGGGCTGTTGGTACGGTTTGATCAAACCTAAGACCAATTTGTCTTTTGCCTCGGTCAGTAAAAGTGTAAACTAGTTTATCAGCCTCGTCGCCATATTTACCCAGCAGTAAGCCGGCATACTCCAAAGTAGGAGTTTCCAGCGGCTCAAAACCAAAAAGCTCAAAGACTTGTTTAATTCTTTGGATAATAAAATCACGCTTGCGCTTTTCTTCCGGCAAGAAATCGCGAAAACCCTTTAAGGTTTGCGGCTTTTGCATTTTTTTAGTCATATTGTTTCTTTAATAATAACTTTTTAATCCTGCCAAAAGCAAACGCATTTTGACGAGCAGGGTACAAAAAACCAGCCCGTTCTATTAAAAACAATGGTAAATTTAAACCAATGCGGTTTGCTATGCCTGTGGAGCGGCAATCATTTTTAGAACTGACATGCGCTCCTGAAACAAGTGGGACATGATATAATTTGATCCAATATTAATTTTTTTACCGTCTTAAAATTATGTTAAAGGAGAGATTTTGTATTTCAAACGAGGTTTTTGCTGATTCAGAAATTGGCGACTGGGGTTGTGATGCCGGCCTTATACCTTATGCTTCAGAAACTCTTATTTGCGATAAGACGCTAACCTTTCGCGAGAAGCAGATTATAGTCTTGATAGTTTTTGGTTTTACTAATAGGAAGATTAGTAAAATACTTAGTAATAAAAATAATGAACAACCATTAAGTTACCATACAGTCAGAAGCCACATGCACAATATTAATGAGAAACTTGATCTTGGATCTAAGATCGAAGTTGCAATAGCGGCTGTTTCTCGAGGTTGGGTTGATATTCCGGCAATTTTACAAGCAGGATACGATTTACCTGTTAGTAGAGTAGAAGACCTACCTCCCAGAGGTAAGGAGGTTTTAGCGATGATGGCAGAAGGAGATATTAACAAAGAAATTGCTGCTAAGCTAGTAATAGGATATCCTACAGTCAGAAGTCACGTAGCGATTATTTTAGATAAACTTGAAGTTGAAAATAAAACGCAAGCAGCGGTGGCTTATTTGTGTTATCAACAGCCTATTCTTCATCCGGAGGGTTAGTTGTTTTAGCCGTTGAACTAGCTGTTTCAGTCTCGGTTGGTTCAGTCTCATCAGTTAAGCCATTTTTGGTCGGAATAACTAAGACTTGATTTACCTTGTCAATTTCGCCGTCTTCATCAAGAGTAACGATCACATAAATTTTGTCTTCCAGGTTAATGTCTTCGATTTCCGGTTCTTCGATTCCTTTTATTTTTAAATTTTTACTGGAAGCCAGAGTAATTTCGTGATCATTAAAAACAATAGTTTGGTTGTCAATTTCTTTAACTTTACCCCAGAGTAATTGCCTGGCAGGAGCCGGTTTCGGCTCAGTTGTTACCACCACCCGCTTAGACTCTAAAACGCCGGTGTCATTTAAAAAACCCATGGCAATGATAAAATCGCCGACAGCCAAATCTTCAGGATTAAGTTGGTTGTTGCCCGGTGATTTGACAAAAACGGTTTCCTCCGAAAAGCTGGCTTGTTTAACCTCGTCAGCAATTTCAATTAAAAGTGTATCAGTGGTAATGTTTTTAAGTTTGCCGGGAAAACCCCGCTTCACTAATTGGCTAGTTTGGTCGTCAACCAGGCTTTTAACTTTATCAACATCCTCATCTACGTTTTCTTCAAGTCGCTCTTTTATTTTTTCTTTAACTTCATCTGAGGCTTCAGGAGTAGGCGATTGAGCCTGTATAAACGGAGTAAACAGCAAAGAGCAAAGAGTAAAGAGTAATAAAAAGATGCTTATTTTTTTCTTCATGATTTAATTAATAATCATTCAATTTTTGCTGTTGAATAAATCAAGGTCAGACTGGCATTGCTTTCTTGCCCGTCTTCAGCCACCATGGTAATAGTAATCTGGTTTACGCCGCCGATTAAGCCAATTTCTGTTTCAAATAAACCATCTTCATCAGTCTCGATCAGAATTTCCTCTTCTTCTGTCACAATACCAATGATGGATTTAGGTAAAGCTTTGCCTCGGATGGTGGTGTTTTCTTGGTCAATTAAAGCCTGATTGGCTGGTTCATAAATAGTTAAACCCGCTGGTATTAATGTTGGTGTGGGTGAGGCTTCAATCTCTTCTGAAGTTTGAGGAATTTCATCAGTTTGGGTTTGGCGAAGACCTTTATTGGCAGTGTAAATTCCAAAAGTAATTATTAGGCCGATGATAAAGCCAAAAAAAATCGCTAAAAGCACTTCTTTACGCATAGATATTCAGGACTTTAACAAATTAAGGTGGTAAAGTCAATGTGATATTTATTCAACTTATAAAAATGTTATAATAGCATTATTCTGCTCAGACATAAATCATGGGTAATTCTGAGAAAATATTTCCTGCAAATTTTGATTTTTTGAATCTAGCGCTTGGTGAAAGGTTAGCCCCAGCCCTTATTAGGGTCGATGGTGCTTTACCGGCACAAAGAGCGGCCTTAATGGTTGAACAAGTAATTCCTAATTTATCCCCTGAAAAAGCAGTTTATGCTGTTGACACTGGAATAAAATTAGGAAATTTGCAGGTTGATCTAGGCGAGAGAAGACCCTTACCCAACTTTTCACTCCTAGCTGAGGTGCTTGTATTTGCTCGTGAACCGGTGGAGGGCGAACTGACACAAGGATTGGCTCTTTATAGTCAAGGGAGGCGAGCTTGTGGACAACACACGACTAGATTTAAACTAAGGCCGTTTTCTTATCAGGATATTATTAGTTATTGTTCTGCATGGCTTCAGAAACATCTAGAAATGAATGTTAATTGGACAGATGAATCTGGGAATGATTGGAGAATTTTTGCCGCCGTCGCCAGCGTTTTGATGAGTCATCCCAATATGATTGATTTAGGCTTGCTTCATGAACAGGGTAAGCTCCATTCGCTTGAAGGCGTTGCTTTAAAGCAGATTTCACCTTATCAACTGGGAATAATTTTACAAAAAAGCCTTCAGTCAGACTGGATGTTGCCTCTTCTTAGTAAAGAACAGCATGGCGTTGATTGGTTAGTACACGATTTTAATAGGTCGCCACCACCACAAAACCTGTTTAGCCCTTGGTTTATAGATCAAGTGGAGATTCATCCTATGTGGAGTGAGTTAGTGTCCAAAGTACCCAAGGTTCAGAGAATACAGGATATTATTTCAGCTTTGGGTATAACGACGCCGCATTTTATTATACCTTGGAGTATTTTTTTGGAGCATTTGAAAGAGGAGGGTGGACACATGAGTCTACAAAATAATTTGATGGTTTTGACCGGTTGGCGGGGAGATGTTGGGATTAGTGTTTTGAGGTCGGATGAAGGTTTGGGTAAAACCGCGCCCCATTTAACCTTAAAGGGAGGATCTGTTTTTCCTTCTTGTTTTGAAGCTGGAGTGAGTGCGGAGCAAAATGAAGCAATCGCGGATTTTATTAGGCAGGTACATAGTGGGCGGGGTGGGAGTTTTAAGAAAGATATTTTTGTTCAAATTTATTTAAGCCCGTGGAGTACGCCGGGTGTGGCAGGGGCGACTGTAAGGTTTGATGATTTACCAAGAACGCCTAAAAGAGAAGAAGCGGTGGTAGTTGAAATGTCGCCAAGATGGCCGAGAGGTTTTGATTTAAGCAGGGCAAATAAGGCAGGTCTGCCGGCTTGCAGTATTGTTTTGGGTGGTGAGTGTCGCCAAAAGCGAGGTTCAACATGGGAAACAATAATGGTTGATGGAGACAAGAGGGTAAATAGAATTTATCAAGAATTAAGTGCAGGAGCAAGTTTTTATATGAATGAGCGACGTTTGTTACAACTAATAAACAGCATTACCTTTAGGCATGGAATTGCTCAGATTTGGAATACAGCTGAAACAAGACTGGAAACAGAAATTGCTAGCTTGGCATTGGAACTTTATTGGGATCCAGTTTTAGGGCAATGGATTCCATTTGATTATACAGCGCATTAGTTCTGTTCGTTCTCATTAGTTTTTGCTACAATCAAACAAAGAGGAGGCTTTCAAATGGAAATTGTTTATTTTGGTCATTCTTGTTTTTGGCTTAAAACCCAAGAGGCGGGGGTTTTAATGGATCCTTTTGCCGACAAAATTGGCATGCGTTTGCCTAAAGTCGCTCCGGATATTGTTTGTTGCTCTCATCAACACTCCGGTCACAATGATGTTAGTCAAATAAGTAATAGCGCTTTTATTATTTCTGCTCCGGGAGAATACGAGATTAAAAATGTATCGATTACCGGCTTAGCTGCTTGGCATGATGGAGTAGATGGTAAAGATCGCGGCCGGAATACGGTTTATATTGTTGAAGCCGAAGGCTGGCGTTTGTGTCATTTGGGGGATATTGGTCATTTGTTGTCTGACAAAGAGTGCGATTTGATTAACAGCGTGGATGTTTTAATGATTCCGGTTGGCGGTGAGACTACGATTGATGCGAAACAAGCGGCGGCAGTTGTTGCCCAGCTTGAGCCGCGTTTAGTTTTACCCATGCATTTTAAAACCAACAAAACCGCTGAATATGCCAAGGCTAAAACCCCAATTGAAGATTTTTTGCAAGAAATGAACGGGACGCGAGTAAGACACGAGAAAAAACTGAAGTTAAGCTCTATAGCCGCGGTTGAGTCGGAAATGGAAATTGTGATTTTAGAAAGAAAAGAATAATTCCCGCACTGAGGGAAAAGGACAGTTAATGGCAAAAGTTCGAATTCCGCCCCATAGTCAGGAAGCAGAGCAATCAGTATTGGGTGCTTTGTTAATTGATAAAGACGCGGTGATGGAAACCAGTCAATTATTACGGCCGGAATTTTTTTATGACGAAAAACACCGCTTAATTTTTGAAGCAATAGTTGGTTTGTATGATGAACGCGAATCGGTTGATGTGGTGACTGTTTCTGAAGTCTTAAAAAAGAATCGGGCTTTAGCCAAAGTTGGCGGCCGGGCTTATTTAACCAATTTGGTTAACCAAACACCAACCAGCGCTCATGTTCAAAGTTACGCGCAAATTATTAAAGATCATTATACTAAGCGTCAATTAATCAGTATGGCTTCCAGAATGGTTGATGAAGCTTTTGATGAAGGGATGGAGTCCGGCGAGGTTCTAGAAAAGGCCGAAAAACAGGTCTTTTCTTTATCACAAAAACACTTAACCCGGAATTTCATTGCTCTTAAAGATGCTTTGGCTGAATCATTTGACCGTTTAGATGAGTTGCATAAAAAAGGCAGCGGTTTGCGGGGAATATCAACCGGTTTTCAGGCTTTGGATAGTCTTTTAGCCGGCATGCAGGATAGCAACTTATTAATTTTGGCCGGCCGGCCAGGCTTGGGTAAAACTACCTTAGCTTTGAATATTGCTCAACATGTAGCAGTTAAAGAAAAAATACCGATCGGTTTTTTCTCTTTAGAAATGAGCAAAGAAGAATTAGTGGATCGGCTTTTAGTTGCTCAGGCTGATATTGATGCCTGGCGTTTAAAAACCGGCCGTTTGGATGATGAAGACTTCAGTCAACTTTCCGATGCTATGGGTTTATTGGCTGAAGCGCCTTTTTTTGTTGATGATACGCCGGGAATTTCTTTAAGCGAAATTCGGACCAAAGCCAGGCGGCTTCAAATAGAGCAGGGAGTTAAGTTGATAATTCTTGATTATTTACAATTAGTTCATGGTCGGCAGGTTGATAATCGGGTTCAAGAGGTGTCCGAGATCTCTCAGGGGTTAAAAAATCTAGCCCGAGAACTGCGTGTGCCGGTTTTGGCTTTGTCTCAGCTGTCCCGGGCAGTGGAACACCGCGGCAGCAAGCGGCCTCAGCTGGCGGATTTAAGAGAATCAGGCTCAATTGAGCAAGATGCTGACGTGGTGATGTTTATTTACCGCGAAGATGAAGAGGATTTGGAAAAACTCAAGCTGATTCTTTCCAAACACCGGAATGGTCCGTTGGGAGCAATTGATCTTCGTTTCCGCGGCGACCGCATCCGTTTTTATGGTGTGGATAAAAAGCGCAAGGATTAGAGGAAATGGCTAGCGTTGAAGCGAGAAGTCCCGCTTTAGATTTTCAGGTTGATTTTACGTTGGAGAGTTATCCATTTGAGATAAATTCTAATGGGTTTAGGTTTGTTGTTAAGCAGGGAAGAATCAACACTTTTGTAATTAATAGTGGGGATCAGGAGATTAATTTGCTGTCTCCTGAATTGCTTCCGAAGAATTGGGAGTTTGTTGCTGTCCGGATAATGTCTGGGGCTTCTTTTAACTGCGGTGCTGAACAAGCATTTGAGAATACGGCTTGTTTATTAGACGAAACTGGCTGCCGGATATTAGTAGCTGATATTAACACGGTTGCCGGAGATGTTGTCGGAGAGGTGTTGGTAGACCTTTTGCATGCTCGCGCTCTTGAAGAACATACGATATCAGGTCGTGATGAGGGTGGACATGGTTTTAATAGGATCTTATTATTGTATTCCCTAGCGGTTAAGCGGCGAGCTGAAGTTCTTCAAGCTTTGGTTAGTTCAGCTGATGAGGCAATTGAGTTAATAAGAAAACCTTTTGATTTTGAGATAGCCAAGGTTTGACAAAAACTGTGCCGGGGGAGGGAATCGAACCCTCACGGAGCTAAGCTCCACCAGTTTTTGAGACTGGCCTGTCTACCAGTTCCAGCACCCCGGCGCATCTTAATTTTACAATAAAGCCATGTTAAAATACAGTTATGTTAAACGCCAGTCAATTAAGAAACGGAACGGTTTTTGAATACCAGGGCAATGTTTATCGGGTGGTTAATTATAAACACACGCATATTTCCCGCAGGGGCGCAGATATTAAGCTTAAGGTGAAGGACTTGCTCCGCGATTCTGTTTTAAATCTGAATTTTTCTCCTTCAGATAAATTTGAGGCGGCGGATATTAGACATCAAGTGATGCAGTTTCTATATCAGGATGAGGATCAGGTTTATTTTATGAATCCATCCAGTTTTGAACAAGTTAATTTTGACAAAAAAACCCTGGGTGATAAAGTTAAGTTTTTAAAAGAAGGCGGTCAGATAACTGTTGTTTTTTGGACCCATTCGACAAGCTCAGGGCAAGAAAACCGGGCGATTGATCTTGAGCTGCCGCTTTCCATGGTTTATTGTATTAAGCAAACCGGTCCGGGTGAAAAAGGCGATAGTGCCAGCAATGTTTATAAATCAGCGATTTTAGAAAATGGTTTGCAGACAAAAGTGCCTTTGTTTATTAAAATTGGTGATCAGGTGAAAATTGACACTCGCAGCGGTGAATATTTGGAGCGGGCTAAGTAATTAGTCCCGGCAGGCGTTAGCCTGAACGGGATGCTAGGGCAATGAGCAGGACAACTCCGATTTGAGTGAGTAGCCCCCAAGGAAGATCAAGTTTGCGATGGAAAAAGCTTTGCAGTTTTTTAATCCAGCTGAAGGGCGGGAAGTGCCAGCCAAAAATCCGGTAAGGTCCTTCAAGCCAATCCGGCCCCTGAGCCATAAGCATGGCGGCCAATAAATAGCCCGGATCAACCCGATCTTTAAACAAAAGCCAGCCTAAAAGCAAGCCCTCAAAAGCATCAACTAGAGAAATAGCCAAAGTTTTAATTTTACTAAAACCATTATGGCGGGTGTTAAAGTCCCAGTGGGGGATTAAGTCGGCCAGATGATGGCTTAAATAGGCTAAAACTAAACCGATTGTGGGATTGGGAAAACTGGCGGCAATTGAGGCGCCGATTACCGCGTGTGAAAGATTCAACATGTGTCAAAGTGTAGCATTTTTACAGGTGGGCTGCAACTATGCTATACTATTTTTATGTTTCCAACCTTATTTAAGCTGGGTCCGTTGGTGATTTATAGTTATGGTGTCTGCCTGGTTTTGGCTTTTTTAATTGGTCTGTTTTTTGTTTGGAAAGCCGGCAGAGAAGAGAATTTTGAAGAAGAAGATTTGTTGAGCGGTTGTTTTCAGGTGCTGGTTTTCAGTTTTATTATTGCTCGCCTGGGTTATGTTATGCTGCATTTTAACAAGTTTGGTTTAGATTTTTGGCAATGGTTTAATTTTGCCTGGGATCCGGGGTTGGAATTTGTGGGCAGCATTTTAGGCGGTGGCATAGGTTTATGGCTTTGGGCCAAGAAAAAACAATGGCCGTTTTTTAAAATTGCCGACATTATGGTAATTGGTGTGGCTTTGGCCCAAGGAGTTATTCGTTTGGGTGATTTTTTAGGCGGTAATTTTTTTGGTCGGCCGACTAATTTACCTTTGGGTTTGAGCTTGCCCGGCAGTTTAGAGAAACGCCATCCGGTTCAGCTTTATGAAATGGTGGCCTACTTTATTTTAGCCTGGAGCTTAATTCGTTTGGAAAAAGAGTATCGCAGCCTTGTTTGGTATCAGGATAAACGGGGTGAGGCGCGGCCGGGTTTCATTTCCGCTATTTACTTAATTGTCTTAGGTTTTATTAGAGGAGTAAGTCATTTTTTAATCGATAATCAGTCGTTATTTTTAGGCCTAAATCTTGATCAATGGTTAGCTGTTGGGTTGACAATTGGCGGGGCCGGGCTGTTATACTCATTTTCAGGACGAAGTTTTAAATTGATAAAAAGATCCGTCCGTCAACAGAAAATCAGTCAACGTCAACGAATTAAACGAGGAGCCGATATACTATGAAAAAAATTAAATTTCCCGGTAAAGTTTTACAACCTCTTACTGCATTTTTAAAAAAAGAAGAAAAAAAGTTGGAAGAACATAAAAAAGAATTGGCCAAACAAGATCCGTTTATCAATGTGGATCGAGTTAATGATAATGCGGCCTCGGATACGGATGCGGCTGAAGAATCCGGACACGAACGAATTCATGCTTTAAAACGTGAGATTGACAAAACCTTGGTGTTTATTAGAAAAACTTTGACTAAAATAAAAATTGGCAAATATGGTTTATGCGAACACTGTGGCCAGTTGATTGATACTGATCGTCTGGCTGTAAATCCAACTGCCCAGTTGTGTATTGACTGTGAGCGTAAAAAAGAGCGCCTGTCAACTTCTCGATGATTGATGCACTTTTAAGCTTATTATTGGTTGCCGCAGATCAGTTTTCTAAGCAATTTGCTTTGAATCAACAATGGCCTGTATTTTATAATCAACGGGCAATTTTTGGTTTAGTTAGCCATTTTGAGCTGGTGCAGTTGTTGGCTTTGCTAGTTCTATTCGTCTGGTTTGTTTTCCGTCTTAAACAAACCAGGCCGCTAGGCAGTATTGAACGGTTGGGTTGGATAATGATTATTAGCGGGATAATGAGCAATTGGCTTGATCGATTACGTTGGGGTGCAGTAGTGGATTTTATTGATTTGAAAATATGGCCGGTATTCAATTTAGCTGACGGTTTAATTGTTGGCGGTTTGACTTTAATTTTTTTATGTTCATTAAAATAGTTTTTGAAAGCCAGGATTTTCTAGTCATTAACAAGCCGGCCGGCCTGATTGTCAATCGAGTGCCTCAAGCTAGAGGGGAAACTTTACAGGATTGGATAGAAAAACAATTTCCAATTTCCAATTTCCAATTTCCAAATGAAAACGAAAAAGAATTTATCAGCCGGTCGGGGATTGTTCATCGTTTAGATAAAGAAACCAGCGGACTTTTAGTGGTGGCCAAAACTCCGGCGGCTTTTTGTCACCTTAAAGATCAGTTTAAGCGTCGGCAGGTAAGTAAAACCTATTTAGCTTTAGCTCATGGTCAGTTAAAGCCTAAAAACGGTGATATTAATCAGCCTTTGGCGAGACGGCGTACGGGCGGCGGCCGTTTTGCTGTTAGCCTGGGCGGGCGGAAAGCCATTACTCACTATCAAGTGCTGGATTATTGGAAAAAAGACGGGCGGCTTTTTAGCCGCCTTGAACTTAAGCCTTATACCGGCCGGACTCATCAGCTTCGGGTGCATTTACAACATTTAGGTCATGCTTTGGTGGCTGACCCGCTTTATTTAAGCAAAAAAGGCCTTAAATCTGACCGGGATTGGTGTCCTCGGCTTTTTTTACATGCCAGCCAGTTGGTTTTTACCCACCCTGTTGATCAAAAACGGCTTGAATTTAAACTGGGGCTGCCGCTAGATTTAAACACAGCTTTAAAACACCTAAGTCATGAAAAAATTTAAAACACTGATTTTAATTATTCTGGGATTGGTATTAAGCTTTGGTGCGGTCAGCTTTATTTACGGTGCGCAATGGGAGGGTAAAAACAATTTTAATCTGGCTTTTTGGCTTAATCAAAATGGCGGAATAATTTCTTTACAACCTCAAAATCAACAAGCAGTGATTGTCGTTTTTCCGCCGGAAACCATTTTACCGGTCGCTAAGGGTTTTGGTGATTATCGGGCTAAAGCAGTATACGCTTTGGGTGAGCAGGAAAAATTAGGCGGTGGTTATCTGTGGCAGCTTTCAGTTGAGCGTTTTTTAGGTCTTATGACTGATGGTTATCTGATTAATCTTAAGCCTCGGCAAACGCTGAAAAAGTCTTTACTGGTTAACGGGGTTTTTCTGAGCTTGTTTAAGCCGGGAGAATTAGCCAGCCTTGATGCTTTGAGGGCTTGGTGGTTTTTAATTAGGTTGCGCCCCGACCAATTAGAAATAATTAATTTAGTTGATTCGGGTGTGGCCGTAGAAAAACGCTTGGCCAATGGCGATTTGGCTTATGAGGCAACTGAAGAAAAAATTGACCAGTTACTGCGGCGCTTTTTTGTGGAAACTACTGCCGCCAATCAGAATTTGCGCCTGTTGGTGTTTAATGCTACTGATCAGCTTGGAGCCGGCAGCTGGTTCAGTCGGGTTTTGAATAACCATGGCGGCCTGGTGGTTCATATTACTAATGCGCCGCCATCTGAGCATTCGGTGGTCGAAGCTACGCAGGAACCATTTTTTGATAAGTTTTTGGTGGAAAAAACTATAAAAAAGTTCAACTTTGACACTAAAGTGGTAAATAGTATTTTTCAAGGGAGGGGAGATGTTGGTTATATTTTAGCTGAGGATTTTAAGCAAAAATATTTTGTTAATGACTAGGAAAAGAGATAATATTAATATTTTTTGAATCTTGCCGAATTTCTTGTAAAAATACTGTCAGATCGTTTTTAGTGATTGCTTTAACCAGGGCGGTATATTGGTTACCCCGCTTAATTAATTTAATTAGCCGGAAAGACAGGTCTTCAGGTAAAGAACCAATGTAATTTTTTTTAAAATGCAAAGTAATGAGACGTTTTTTGGGAACAATTTCCAATGAATTGCCGCTGGAGAGTTCTGCAAGTGTTTGAATTGAACCCAGACGAACCAATTTGGTAGTTTTGGTTTTACCCGGTTCTTCTAAAAAACTTTGGCTTGAGTTTAGCAGGGCGGCTTTATGTCGATTACCTTGAGCCAGTTCGAGCCGTTGTAGATTTTTTAAGGCAATGGGATTATATTTATCAATTTGAAGCACTTTTTTATAGATTTGTTTTGCTTGTAGGGCTTGGTTGGTTTCAACAAGCGCGCGAGCCAGGCGATTTAGTGCTTCGGTATTGGCGGGCACCTGTTGTAAAATTTGTTGATTGAGTTTGACCGCTTCTTCCCATTGACCCGTTAAAGCCGCTTTAACCGCTTTTTGAGTGAGGTCTTTGAAAACTGCTGGATCCATTGGCATTAAACTTTATCGGCTTTAACAATTGATGTCAAGAGTGATTTGTTATGGTAAAATATAATTTATGTCAGGGCATAGCAAGTGGTCGACGATTAAAAGGCAAAAAGGAGTCAAAGATCAAAAGCGTGGACAGTTGTTTACTAAAATGGCCAAGGCAATTTCGATTGCCGCTAAAGAAGGCAACAGCGGTGACCAGGAAACAAATTTTAAACTGCGGTTGATTATTGATCGGGCCAGAGCAGTCAATATGCCCAAGGATAGTATTCAAAAAGCGATTGATCGGGGTTTAGGCAAAGCTGGCGGCGGCGAACTAATCGCCGCGATTTATGAGGGTTTTGGGCCGGAGAAAGTTGGCATCATTGCTGAAGTGGTAACTGATAATAAAAATCGGACTGCAGCTGAAATAAAACATTTATTTGAAAAGGGCGGGGGAATCCTGGCTCAACCCGGGGCAGTAACTTTTATGTTTAAGTCGATGGGAGAAATTGTGGTTTGTAAGAGTAAAGATCCTGAGGCGCAAATGTTGCAGATTATGGATTTGGATGTTGAAGATGTTGAAGAGGTGGCTGATGGCCTTGAGGTCCACGTCAAGCAGGCTAAGCTTAATCAGCTTAAACAAGCTTTGGAAAAATTGGGCTTTATTCTTGAATCAAGCGAGCTGGTTTGGCTGCCTGTCGCCCAAGTGGCGGTAACTGAAAAACAGGCGAATAAGGTGTTAAACTTATTGGAACTTCTTGATGATCATGATGATGTTCAACGGGTTTTTTCCAATATTGATATTTTGATTAATGAATAAGCGCTTAAAATTCATTTTAATTTCCGGTTTATTAAGTTTGGGTTTATTAACCACTCAATTTATTGATATTTCCTGGCGTTATTGGGCCATTTTAACTTTAACACCTTTAACTTTTGGTTTTTGTGTCTGGGGTTTGGTTGAGGATCTTAAGGGCGTTGAATGGTTGACTTTATTTATTTTACCGATTTACTATACGGTTTCAGTGGCTTTGTTTTACTTTTTACTGCCGGAAAAAATAATTACCCGGATTTTTATTCTCAGCTTGTTTGGTATTGGTATGTATGCCTTATTGTTAACTCAAAACATTTTTTCCATTGCCGCGATTCGAACCATTCAGCTTTTAAGAGCGGCTCATGCGGTGGCTTTTTTATTAACTCTGGTAACCACCTTTTTTCTATTTGATACGTTGTTATCATTCCGCTTAAGCCCCTGGTTTAATGCCTTGTTGGCTTGGGTGATTGCTTTTCCCTTAGTTTTGGCTGGCTTGTGGAATATAACGCTGGCCAATAAAATTGATCAGGAAACTTGGGGTTATTCTTTAGTTTTAGCTTGGATTTTTAGCCAGCTGGCGTTTTGGATTAGTTTTTGGCCGTTATCTGTGGCCGGGGCTTCACTTTTTTTGGTAACCGCCATGTATGTCGGCCTGGGGATATTTCAGCATCATTTTAGCGGCCGTTTGTTTCAAAAAACCATTTCTGAATATGCCTGGGTTGGTGTAGTGGTTTTAATAATTACTTTTTTAACTGCCGGCTGGGGGTAAAAAGAAGCAGAATTGAAGGTTGTTATATTAAATATTTTGATGCTAATATGCAGTTAGCCTACAGACCATTAACTGTACAAGAAATGACTGAAAATGGTCTTGTTTATTATGCAACCATAAATAACTTAACTCAAAATGGAGCCCTTGAAGGATTAGTTGAAATGGATGAATCCCAATTAGGTCAAGATCCAGAAGACAAAATTGAAAATGGCACGCCTGCGCCGCAGGAGCCTCCAGGGCCTGATCGGGAGCAGGCTGAAGGGGGAGCAAGAACAACCGAGGCCGCCCAGAAAGGTTTTAGTTGTAGAAGACTCTGAAAATTGGCCTGATACATTGTCCCGTTTTTTTACAAGTGAAGAAATAGAATTTGTGATTGTTGATAGTGTTGAAGCAGCTGAAGTAGCCTTGGCGGAGGGAGGCTTTACGGAGATTCTTACTGATGGTTTAGAAGGAGATTGGGTAGGCGTTGTAGATATCTCTGGGGATATGCCCGTCAGGCTTTTAACAGCTCAATATAAAGATTATAAACCCCTTGCTGATGAAATGGGTATATCGATATTAGATAAATTTACTCTTGATTGGATGGATGCTGTGCTTGAAGAACCGCTAGCTCAAACACCTTGATAGTAAAAAAACTTGATCAATAGCCGGAGAACAGGGGAGGGGCAGTCTGGAATAAGTCCCATAATAATGGATGGCCTATAGTAAGGTAGGCGAGTTTTCATGAAAATAAACGGCGACTTTTCACGAAACCCACATGGTTTGATATAGTTAAGTCGGTGGGTTTTCTTCGGGTCTTGTGGAAAACCTAATTGGGCTTAAGGGGAGAGATTTGGGGCTTGAGAAGTTAACCGGCACTATGGCGGCAAAGAGAAGCACAACTTCAGTCGAATACCTTATTTGATTTTAGTTAAATTGGGTTATTATCCTCCAAAAAGCCAATATCAATGGGGAGTCAGAACAATCTGGCTGTTATGACCTTGTCGCACAATGATCCTTTTGCGACAAGGAACTGAAAAGTCAGGAGGAGAGCCAGGTTGTTCAGTTTTTACTTCATTGGTTTAGTATTGGTCCCCAGTTTCAGTTTTTTAAAAGCTGATTATTTGGCAGTTAAATTCCCCCAATTTGTTAATGAGGAAAAAAATCTCAAAAAACTCAAAATTTAAGCGAAAAGCGCTTTAAGAGGTTCATTGTTAATATCCGGTGTTTTTTAATTTTTAACATCGGGTGCTACTTATATCTATCGGTTTATTGCCAATCGGCCTTAAAACGCCGCTGGTAAAGCCCCTTCTCATGTATGTCGTACAATTCTAGTAGAAAAGACCAGAAATAAGGAATTAGAAATAAGGAATTAGAAATTATACTGCCAGCGCTTCTTTGGTTTTATAAACTAACACTAGTTATAGTGGTTTAACCAGGGTTTTACTCTGTAAATAGTGTTAAAATTAGTTAAGTTGAAAGCTGAAGATTCAGTTGATGGCTTAAGCGATGTCTATAAAACAGAGTTTGCGTCGCACAATGTTGACAGTTGGTTATTAAAGTGTTAGCATTATGTTTATGCAATCAGTTGATACAGGCTTAATTTTAAACCGATTTTTACCCAGGCTATCAGGCCTTTTCTCCGGACAGGGTTTACGGGCTAATAGAAATTATAGGTCTTCTCCCCCACTCTACTATGGGATGCTATTTCACCCTCTGTTAGCCCCGAGAGTAATAAATCGTGAAAAAAGACTGATATAGCAACCTTTTATTATTTTTTTCATTTTAAGCAAAGGAGGAGATCGAGTGCTAAAGAAAAAGACGAAGAAAAGCCCAGGGTGGCCGATATTAATTAACCAATTTTTAGAACATTTACAGATAGAGCGAGGATGTTCAGTCTTAACGGTTAGAAACTATCGTCATTACCTTGAACGTTTTTACCGTTTCATTCAGAGAGAAAAACCTCAAATGCGGGTTTCTCAATTGGATCTGGCAATTGTTCGGCGCTTCCGCCTGTTTTTAGCTGAGTATGTTGACCGCCATGGTTTACCTTTGAAAAGAGTTACACAGGCTTATCATGTAATTGCCTTGCGGTCTTTTTTACGCTGGCTGGTTAAAAATGATATTAAAACCCTGGCGCCGGAAAAAATTGATGTACCCAAAGGTGAAAGTCAGTCGTTAAAGTTTTTGAGCATTGAACAAGTGGGGCGTTTATTGTCTCAACCGACATTGAGTAGTTTAAGTGGCTTAAGAGATAAGGCGATTTTAGAAACGCTTTTTTCCACTGGTCTGCGGGTATCTGAGTTGGTGGGACTCAACCGCGATCGGCTTAATTTTAAAACCAAAGAGGTTGGAGTGATTGGCAAGGGTGGTCGAGCCCGGGTGGTATTTTTAAGCAAGTGGGCGATTAAATGGCTGCAGCGCTATTTGCAGACTCGCGAGGATAACTGGCGGCCTGTATTTATTCGCTATTCCGGAAAAGTACTGGAAGCTAGTCAGGGTGAAAAAATGCGTTTAACTAGCCGGTCGGTTCAACGAATTGTGGAAAAATATGTTAAACAAGCTCGTTTGCCAGTTAAAATTACACCCCATGGACTTCGGCATAGTTTTGCCACTGATTTGTTGGAGTCAGGCGCTAATCTGCGTGAAATTCAGGAAATGTTAGGGCATAAAAATATTGCCACCACTCAGATTTACACCCATGTGACTAATCGCCAGTTAAGAAAAGTCCACGAGGAGTTCCACTCTGGCAATCAGTGAAATTGTTTTTCATCTTTAACGGTTGTAGCCGGTCCATGACCTGAATACATCAGGGTTTTGGCTGGCAGACTGAGGATTTGTCTGATTGATTGTTGAATTTGGCTTTCATTGCCGCCGTCAAGGTCGGTCCGGCCCCGATCGCCATGAGCAAAAATAAGGTCGCCGGTAAAAATAAGCTTTTCTGCTGGGCAATAAAAACAAACACTTCCCTGTGTGTGACCCGGAGTATGGATAATTTGCAAGCTTGACTCCCCTACCTTGATTTTTGCTTGGGGAACAAGGGAATGATAAACTTTTGGCGCCGGATCAACTTCCAATCCGGTAAAATATTTAGCCGTGCTTTGGGTGCGGGCCAAAATTTTCTTATCAGCCTGATGAAGATAAAAAGGCAGGTTAAAAGCGAGCTTTAATTCAGTAACAGCCAAAACATGGTCAAAATGGCCATGAGTTGCCAGAATTGCTTCGGGATTGAGATCTAGGTCTTGGATTTGGGAGATGATTAAGTCAGCATCATCACCCGGATCAATAATGACTGCTTTTCTTGAGGGTTCTGAGTAAAATAAATAACAATTGGTTTGCAGTTGACCAACAATTAAAGTTTTAACCGGCATGGTACTTAAAGCCATTAGCCAGCTCGCGCAATTTGGCTTTGGGATTGTCGGCTTTGACGACAGCTGAAGCCAAAATAACGCCCTGGCCGCCAGCTCTAAGGGTTTTTTTAACATGATCTTGAGTGGAAATCCCTGCACCAACAATTAACGGCTGTTTAATTATTTGAGCCAATTGTTTAACACTGGCCTCTTCTTCATCAATCATGCTAATTGTTCCGGCAATTAAATCCGCTCTTTCATAAGCAATATAATCCGGTTGCCACAGAGTTACTTGTTTGGCCAGCTTAATTGTTTCGCAAATCACTAAAGTTTTTAGGCCGTATTTTTTAGCCATGTCGATTGTTTGTTTTATTGTGTCTTTATCAACCGCATGTTCAGCATGATTAATTACTGCGCCCTCAGCTCCGGCCAGTTTAAGGCTGTAAGGCGAAATCCAGCCAAAATTGCGGCCCGGATCAATTGGATCAAGGTGTTGAGCCCAAACTTCAATTTTAAGCTCCTGCTTAATTCGGTAAATGTCAGTTGCCTGGGCACAGGGAATAATCGGCACGCCGGTTTCTTCGCTAACTTGTTTAGCCATGGAAAGTAATTTTATCACTGCTTCACCGCTGGCTTCTTTGTAAGTTTTTAATGATAAAAAGATCATTTTATTTTTTTCTTTAAACAAGTGATTGCGGCCACTTGATTGTCTTTTTTGGCAAAGCGCATTAGAATTACTCCCTGAGTTGCCCGGCCAAGGGTGGGAATGTTTTTTAAAGGCAGTTTGATTATCTGGGCGGCTTTGGAGGTAATCATGATTTGTTCAACTGCTTGAGTGACTAATTTAGCGTCGGCAATTGAACCGGTTTTCTGGCTTATTTGTGCCACTTTAACGCCTTGGCCGCCGCGTTTTTGCATTGGAAAGCTTTTAATTGGTGTTCGTTTGCCCAAGCCATTTTCCGTGACGATCAGAATGTCGCGGAAATACTTTTTCCGTTTATCTTTTGGTTTAATTATAGCTTCAGAAAAAGAGATAGCGCTAACCACAAAATCATCAGTTTTTAAGCGCATGCCTCTAACGCCTTTAGTGCTTCGTCCCATGGACCGGACATTAGCTTCCTTAAAGCGGATGGCTTTACCCTGATGGCTAATCATCATAATTTGATCATTGCCTGAAGTTGGCGCTACCCAGATTAATTCATCATTTTTTTCTAAACGGATGGCAATTAAACCATTTGAGCGAATATTGATAAACTGGGCGGTGAGGGTTTTTTTAACCGTGCCCTTTTTAGTTGCCATAATCAAGTGTTTGGGATGGGCATCGTGAGCTAAGGCTAAAACTGACTGAATGGTTTCGCCAGGTTCAATATTAATTAAATTGATAATCGCCTGGCCTTTGGCTTGGCGACTGCCCTGAGGCAGATCGTAGACTTTAACTTTAAATACCCGCCCTTGATTGGTAAAAAATAAAATATCATCATGAGTATTGGCGGCCAAAAGCAGGTTAACTTCATCGGTTTCCTTAGTTGCCATGCCGCTAACGCCTTTGCCGCCGCGTCTTTGGGAGCGGTAAGTGTTGCGCGGTATACGTTTTATATAGCCGGTTTTAGTAATGGTTACCAAACAGTCTTCAGAGGGCACTAAATCAATTTCACCAATTTGTTTTAAACTGCGTTTGTAAATTTTGGTTCGGCGCGCGTCAGCATATTTTTCTTCTAATTGTTTTAATTCGGTTTGGATTACTTTAAGGATTTTGCCTGGATGAGTTAAGAGGTCTTCTAAATAAACAATCGCTTCTTTGATTAGCTGATATTCGTCTTCAATTTTTTGTCTTTCTAAAGCAGCTAGGCGGCGGAGCTGCATGTCTAGAATTGCCTGAGCTTGGATTTCAGTTAAAGCAAACTTTTTTATTAAGTTAAGTTTAGCTACCTCAGCATCTTTGGATTTTTTAATGGTATCAATGACCGCGTCAAGATTATCCAGAGCAATTTTCAAGCCTTCTAAAATATGGAGTCGTTGTTTGGCTTTAATTAATTCAAACTGAGAGCGTCGACAGACCACTAGTTGACGATGTTTAACATATTCAACCAGGATTCGTTTAAGGTTTAATAATTGTGGAATACCATCTACCAAAGCTACCATATTGGCCGGAAAACTGGTTTGCAGTTCAGTGTGTTTATAAAGATTGTTCAGAATTGATTTGGCGCGGGCGTCTTTTTTAAGAAAAATTACTACTTGTAAACCGCGACGGTCTGATTCGTCTCGCAAATTACGGATGCCCTCAATTTTTTTCTTCTTAACTAAATCGGCAATTTTAATAATTAACCGGGATTTATTGACTTGATAAGGCAGTTCAGTAACAACAATTTTCAGGCCGCCTTTTTTAGTTTCCACAATTTCGGCTTTGGCGCGGACAATAATTTTACCTTTACCGTTAGTATAAGCATCACGGATACCCTCAATGCCCCAAATTTCAGCGCCGGTAGGAAAATCCGGCCCCTGGATAAACTCCATTAACTCTTCAATGCTGACTTCAGAATGAAATTTACCCGCCAGGACTTGAGGGGCGATTTTTTCCGGATCAACGATTTTTTCCGGTAATTTTTCATCAGCAACTACCTGACCTTTTTTAATTAAAAAATTAATTGCCTGAATAATTTCCGTTATATTATGAGGGGGAATTTTAGTTGCCATACCGACTGCAATTCCGTCAGCGCCCATTAACAATAGGTTGGGTAATTTGCCCGGTAAAACTGTTGGTTCTTGTTGGCTGCCGTCAAAATTATCAATAAATTTAACCGTGTCTTTATCAATGTCAAATAATAATTCATCCGTAATTTTGGCTAGTTTGGCTTCAGTGTAACGCATAGCCGCCGGACTATCACCGTCAACTGAGCCAAAGTTGCCTTGGCCGTCAATTAACGGATAACGCAAAGAAAACGTTTGAGCCATTCTTACCAGAGCGGCGTAAACTGCCATGTCTCCGTGAGGGTGGTATTTACCTAAAACCTCACCTACAATCCGGGCTGATTTTTTATATGAACTGGTGTAGCTTAGACCGATTTCTTTCATGGCATAAAGAATCCGGCGGTGAACTGGTTTTAAACCGTCACGAATATCGGGTAGGGCGCGGGAAACAATTACGCTCATGGCATAGTCCAAATAGGATTTTTCCATTTCTTTGACAATTGGGGCGGTTTGGACTAAACCATAAGCGGTTTTTTTAATTGTCACTTCACCATTATCGTTGGTGTCTTTATTCATTTGTTATTTTATCTATATTTTTTTCTTGCTGTTTCAATTGATTTTTCTGCCACTGCCCTACTCTGCCAGTTTTTGAGCTTAACCCACTTACCTTTTTCCAATTCTTTATAGTGTTCAAAAAAGTGTTTGATTTTAGCCTTAATGCTTTCATCCAATTGGGAAATATCAGTCAGAGTGCCATAAAGCGGATCAATTTTTTCCTCCGGGACAGCAATGATTTTAATATCAATGCCGGCTTCATCTTCCATTTCCAATAAACCAATGGGGTGAGCCGGCAAAACCGACCCCGGAATTACCGGATAAGAAGCGATGACCAAAACATCAACCGGATCCTTGTCTTCAGCTAAAGTTTCCGGAATAAAGCCATAATTAAAAGGGAAAAGCATGGCAGTGTGTAGAAAACGATCTACCGTAATTCGGTTGGTTTTTTTATCTAATTCATATTTAACTTGGCTGCCCTGAGGGATTTCAACTATAACATTAATGTTCATTTTGCCTCCATATTTAATCTAATTTAATTAATTAAAGCAATCACTTTAAATATCTAAAGTGGCCATTTTAGCATGAGTTTGAATAAATCTTCGCCGAGGAAGAACATCGTCACCCATAAGGCGGCTAAAGACATCGTCCGCATTTTGGGCATTAACGACGGTGACTTTCTTAAGAATCCGATTAGCCGGATTCATGGTTGTTTGCCAGAGTTGTTCCGGGTTCATTTCTCCCAGGCCTTTATAGCGCTGTAATTTAACTGAATCCCCATCAATGTTTTTGAGTTTTTGTTCTTTTTCCTCCTCAGAATAAAGATACTGAGATTCTTTGCCTTTTTGGATTTTGTAAAGAGGCGGTTGGGCAATATAGAGAAAACCCTGATCAACTAAAGGCTTTAGGTGGCGGTAGAAAAAGGTTAGCAGTAAAGTAACAATATGTTCACCATCAACATCCGCATCACACATAATAATCACTCGATGGTAGCGCAATTTGCTGACATCCATTGTCTCGCCGACTCCCATACCTAGGGCCACCAGTAAGGATTTTAATTCTTCAAATTCAACGATTTTGTCCAATCGGGCTCTTTCGGTATTTAAAATTTTGCCTCCCAAGGGAAGAATAGCTTGGAATTTACGGTCTCTTCCTTGTTTGGCGCTACCGCCGGCTGAATCACCCTCAACAATATAAAGTTCACTTTTGGCCGGGTCATTTTCCTGACAATCAGCTAATTTACCCGGCAAAGTTGAGCCTTCCAGCGCGCCTTTTCTAATGACAGCGTCTTTAGCGGCTCGGGCAGCGAGACGGGCCCTAGCGGCTAAAAGAACTTTTTCTAAGATTTTTCGGCCATAACTGGGATTTTCCTCTAAAATCATGGTTAAATGTTCTTTAACTGCGTTGTAAACTGCCGATTGAGCTTCTGAGTTATTGAGTTTAGTTTTTGTTTGTGATTCAAACTGAATATCTGAAGCCGGCATTTTTACAAAGACCACGGCAGTTAAACCTTCACGCAGATCTTCGCCGGTCAGGCCGTTTTTATCCGCCTTTAACAAGCCACTTTTTTGACCATATTCTTTAATGGTTTTAACTAAGGCCATGCGGAAGCCGGTTAAATGAGTGCCGCCGTCTTTGGTGTTAATTACATTGGCAAATGACTCAAAAGTTTCTGAAAAAGATTCGGTATATTGTAGGGCCACTTCTACCCCAACCGGAATTTCCAAATCATTGAATTCCTTTTCAAGATAAATGATCGGGTGAATCGGTTTTTTATTTTTATTTAAGTGCTTAATTAAGGATTTAATACCGCCTTCAAAATAAAAGTGTTCTTCTTTGTCGGCGATTTCATCAAAAACATGGAAAAAAAGCTTAGCAACCAGGTAAGCCCGCTCCCGAATTGACTGTTTAATGGTCCGGAAACTAAACTTAGTAGTTTTTTTAAAAATTATCGGGTCAGGCCAAAATTGAGTAACAGTCCCGCTGGTAAAGTCAAAAGGAAAGGCTTGTTGGGCGGTTTTGCCGCTGATAACAGCGACTTTGGTGGTTGGCTTTCCCCGCTGGTACTTTTGCAGATAAATTTTATTGTCTCGTTTAACAGCAACTTGCATTTCCCGGGAAAGCGCATTAACGGCTGAAGCGCCAATACCGTGGAGGCCGCCTGAAGCTTGATAAGCGCGGCTGTCAAATTTAGCGCCGGCATGAAGCCGGGTCATAGCTAATTCCAGACCGGAGATGCCGGTTTTTGTCTGTTTTTCTATTGGGATACCCCGGCCGTCATCAGCCACTAAAACCGAGCCGTCCTTTTTTAAGTAAATAAAAACATTTTTAGCAAAGCCGGCAATTGCCTCATCAACTGAATTATCAACAATTTCAGTGAGTAAGTGATGAAGTCCGCGGCTGTCAGTTGAGCCAATGTACATTCCCGGCCGTTTACGGACCGGCTCTAAACCTTCAAGAACAACTATTTCATCAGCAGTGTATTTGGTTGGTAAAACTTTTTTCATTGAAACTAAAAACCACCCTTAAAGGGTCTAAATAATCATCTTCAGCTTACCATGTCATTATTAGGTTGTCTAGCAAAAGTTTAGTGTTAATGTTGTGTTTTAAAAGATTGTCGGCCTTTAAAAGCGCTTGTAAAATCCGGCTGATTTGCTTGTCTTGAACTTTTAACTTGGCGGCCAGTTTGGGTTGATGAAGCGCTTTTTGCCAAAAAAGAATCTGCTCTAAAATAAATTTTTGCGCGGATGAACGGTTGGCCGAATAAGGTTGAATTAAAACCAGGCGTTGACCCAAGCTGGCCTGTATAAGTTGATGATTAAAAATTAACAGTTCAGCTTGCTGAGCCGCGGGTAATTTATCCGGCTCTGGTTTTAAATTAATTATTTGACAACGGGATTGAATGGTGGGGATGAGCTGGTCTTGGTTAGGGGCGGTGAGGATAATGTAAGAATTGTCCGGCGGTTCTTCCAGGGTTTTTAACAGGGCGTTTTGAGCAGGAAGAGTCAATTGTTGGGATTGATGAATTAAGACGACTTTCGTTTGGGCCTGAAAGGGTTTTTTTGACAGAAAGCGGATCATGTTTCTTACTTGAGCAATACTAATGGACTGTTCGGGTTCAAGCAAAAGCAGGTCGGGATGTTGTCTGGGGGTTGCTGTAGTTAAGTAGCGTCCGGTTTGAGCCAGTGCGTGTTTTAAAGCCGATTTTGCTGAGCCAATAAATAAAAAGCTCTTCATACTACTTGTATTCTAGCGTAATGTCTGAGTAAAATGGAGAAGAGAAAAAGTTATGAACCAAACTGCCCAAGTTAGTCAACCAGCTGTAAATACTCAAGCCAGAACCGATTCCCTATTAGATATTTTATTAACTTCCAAAGCTTTAAATCAAGAACAGCATGATCAGCTAAGACTGGAATTGGCTAATACCAGTCAGTCAGTGGATCAATTATTGGTTAAGCATAAATTTGTTTCTCCACTTGATTTGGTTAAGGCTAAAGGCATATTTTATCAAGTGCCCTTTATTGATATTCTTAAAACCGGAGTTTCACCTGAAGTTTTGAATTTGGTTCCTGAGCAGGTTGCCCGTCATTATCAAGTGATTCCTTTTGCTTTGGATAAAACCAATAAAATTTTGTCGGTGGCTATGGCTAATCCGCTTGATTTGGCGGCGGTGGAATTTATTCGGAAAAAATCAGGTAAAGAAATCAACAGTTTTATTAGCACTGAGGCCGATGTTTTACAAGCCATTAACGAACGTTATGCTCAAAGTCTTTCAGTTGAAGTTACCGAGGCTTTGAAACAAACCGGGGTGGCTAAGGATAAGATCCGTGTAGTTGACAGCAGGCGGATCGGCGAGGTGATCCGGGAAGCGCCGATTGCCAAAATCGTAAGCACAGTTTTGGAATTTGCCATTAAAGCCCGGGCCTCCGATGTTCATATTGAACCGCTGGAAGATAAAACCCGGGTGCGCTATCGGATTGATGGCGTCTTGCATGAAAAACTGGTTTTACCCCGTAATGTTCATGATGCCGTTGTTTCCCGGATAAAAATTTTATGTGATATGAAAATTGATGAAAAAAGGATTCCCCAGGATGGCCGATTTGCTTTTCGGACCGGCAACGAAGAAGTAGATCTGAGAGTCAGTTCATTACCTACTGTTCATGGAGAAAAAATAGTTATGCGTTTATTGAAAAAGAGCGGCCAGGTGCCGACTTTGCCGGAATTAGGTTTGCGGGGCCGGGCGTTGAAAAACCTGGAACAGGCAATTTTAGTCCCCCATGGCATAATTTTAGTTACCGGACCAACCGGTTCAGGTAAAACTACGACGCTTTATAGTGTGCTTTCTAAAATTAATACTCCCCGGGTGAATATTATTACCCTTGAAGATCCGGTTGAATATCAAATTCCGGGGATAAATCAAGTGCAGGTTAATTCTCAGGCCGGTTTGACTTTTGCCTCAGGTTTGCGTTCTTTCTTAAGGCAAGACCCGAATATTATTTTGGTTGGTGAGGTGCGTGACCATGAAACAGCTGAGCTGGCTATTCAGGCTTCACTGACCGGCCACTTGGTTTTTTCCACTCTGCATACCAATTCTGCCTCCGGAGCTTTACCCCGGCTTTTAGACATGAAAGCCGAGCCCTTTTTATTGGCTTCATCAATGACTTGTATAGTTGGCCAGCGGATCTGCCGGCGGATTTGCGACTTTTGTAAACAGGAATATCAACCCAGTTCTGAAGTAGCTGAGGATCTGAAAAAGAATTTAGGCAAACTTCTGGAGGCAGATAAAAAATTGACTTTAGTTAAAGGTAAAGGTTGTCCGGAATGTAATGATACCGGTTATCACGGCCGGGTCGGTATTTTTGAAGTTTTACCGATTACCGAAAAAATCAGCCGTTTGATTTTAGAGCGTTCGCCCAGTTCTGTAATTGAAAAACAGGCAGTTGAAGAAGGTATGATTTTAATGAAGCAAGACGGCTATCTTAAAGCTTTGGAACACTTAACCACTATGGAAGAAGTTGTGCGCGTGGCGCAAACATAAGGAGGAATATGGAAATTAAAGAGTTATTACAACTAACTGTAGAGAAAAACGCTTCTGACCTTCATTTAGCTGTTGGTCAGCCGCCGATTTTGCGCATTAATGGCCGTTTGGTTCAAACTGATGGGCCGGTACTTACTCAGGAAAAAGTCAAGGCATTGATTTTGTCGTTGATGAATCCGATGCAAAAAGACCAATTTTTAGTTAACAAAGAGCTTGATTTTTCCAGTGAATTGGCCGGACAGGGTCGGTTTAGGATTAATGCTTATCATGCCCGGGGCCAGATGGCGGCAGCCTTGCGTTTATTGCCCATGAAAATTAAAACGATTGGTGAGCTGAATCTTTTGCCGATTTGCCATCAGTTTGTCAAGTTACAGCAGGGTTTGATTTTAGTAACCGGGCCAACCGGACACGGTAAAAGTACCAGTTTGGCCGCTATGATTGATGAGATTAACCGCACTCGGGCAGTTCACATTGTGACGATTGAAGACCCAATCGAATATGTTTATGAAAAATATAAGGGAATTGTTTCTCAGCGGGAAATGAAACAAGATACTCATTCGTGGCAAATTGCCTTGAGGAGTGTTTTGCGGGAAGATCCGGATGTGGTTTTGGTGGGTGAAATGCGCGATTATGAAACCATTGCCGCGGCCATTACAGTTGCGGAAACCGGCCATCTGGTTTTTGCCACTTTGCATACCAATTCTGCGTCGCAAACCGTTGACCGGATCGTGGATGTTTTTCCCGAACATCAGCAGGGTCAGATTCGGGTTCAGCTGGGAGTGATTCTTGAGGCGGTTATTTCCCAGCGCTTAATTCCGGCTTTAAAAGGCGGTCGGGTGCCGGCTTGCGAAGTGCTTTTGGGCACAGCGGCAGTGAAAACCGCCATTCGGGAAAGTAAAACCCACATGATTGATAATATTATCCAAACATCCGGCGAAATCGGAATGTTAAGTTTAGAAATGGATCTGGCCCGGTTGGTGAAGGCCAAACAAATCAGTCCGGATGAAGCCCGGCGCTTTAGTTTGCGGCCCGGCGAATTGGATCGATTACTCAGGAAACTATGAAAAAGTTTAATTATAAAGCTAAAAATAAACAGGGCAAAACCATTACCGGCTTAATTGAAGCCAATAATGATCAGAGTGCGGTTAAAATCTTAAGAGAAAGAGGTTTGTTAACTCTGTCATTAAAGGAATATCGGGAAGGTATTAGCTTGGTTCAGTTTTTTCCTTTTCTTCAAAAAATTTCCAAAGATGATTTGGTTAATTTCACCCGTCAGCTATCGACCATGATTACTGCCGGTTTGCCCTTAACCGATGCTTTAACTATTTTACAAATGCAGGGTAAACCTGCATTTGCTGAAGTTGTGGGCGGAGTGTTAAAAGATGTTGAGGGCGGTGAAAGCTTAGCTAAAAGCCTGGAAAAATATCCTAAGGTTTTTCCGAACATTTATATTGCTTTAGTTCGTTCAGGCGAGGCGGCAGGAGTTTTAGATACGATTTTAGCGCGTTTGGCTGATAATTTGGAAAAGCAAAAAGAATTCCGGACTAAAACTCGAGGGGCCATGATTTATCCGGCAATTATTGTTACCGGTATGCTGATTGTGGCGGTAATTATGATTATTTTTGTTATTCCCAAATTAACCAGTCTTTATGCTGAATTTGAAGCTGACTTGCCTATTGCTACCGAACTACTATTGAAATTGTCTGACTTTATGGTTAAAAGCTGGTATTTGTTTTTATTATTGATTATAGGTGCGGTGACGGGTTTTCGCCGCTTTTACAAAACTGCGGCAGGTAAAAAAATAATTGATCGTCAATCATTGCGTTTGCCGATTTTTGGCAAACTGAAAACTAAAGTGATTTTAGCTGAATTTACCCGGACTTTAAGTTTATTGATTAATGCCGGCGTGGCGATTATTGATTCTTTAAATATTGTGGCTTCAGTAGCCGGTAATGTAATTTTTGAGGCCAGTATTCGCCAAATCGCTAAAAAGGTGGAAAAGGGCACGCCTTTGGCCAATGCGCTGGCTCAGGAGGAAGTGTTTCCTCAGCTTGTTTCTCAGATGATTTCGGTTGGCGAAGAAACCGGCAAGGTGGATGAAATTTTAAACAAACTGTCTCATTATTTTGAAACTGAAGCTGAAGCGGCAATTAAAGGCTTGACAACCGCGATTGAGCCACTTATGATGGCTTTATTGGGTGTAGGCGTAGGCTTTTTAGTCATCGCCGTAATTATGCCGATTTATAATTTAACCTCACAATTTTAAAAAGGAGGAGTGAGAGTATGAAAAAACTTAAATTTGGTTTTACCATGATTGAGTTGTTAATTGTAATTGCTATTTTAGGCATTTTAGCCGTGGCAGTTTTGTCAGCCATTAACCCGCTGGAGCAGATTAACCGTGGTCGAGATACCCAGTCAAGGGGTGATGCTGAACAGCTGATTAATGCTGTAGAAAGATATAATGCTTCTAAGGGTCGGTTCCCTTGGCAAGCCAATCCAAACGAAGTCGTCAGCCTTAACGCGCTTGATTCAACAAGCGGTGTGGACGATACTGATATCACTGATTTTTCCGGTATAATGGCTATTCTGGTAGATACTAATGAAGTTAAGACCGGCTATGCTAATCGAATTCAACAATCAACTTACAATCCTCTTTATGCTTACTGGGACTCAGATGATTTTTCTAACAGTGTTTATGTTTGTTTTTCACCAAAATCAAAATCCTTTAGAACTGAGGCAGCAGAGGATTGTGCAGTCAAAGTAGGTCAGGGTGATTTCGAAATTGTAGAGGGTGGGGCTTGTCCGGACTACTGCGTTGATGGAGTCTGGAATGGGATTGACGACTGCCAAATCTGTTTGCCGTAAAATTTAGCGAATACAACATTAGATGAAACGAAGCGATTGGGGTTTTACCACCATTGAATTATTGGTTGTTTTAGGCATTTTAGGAATCTTAATTGTGGCACTGATTCAAAGAATTGCTCCGGGAGTGCAGATTAATAAAGCTAAAGGCGCTCGAGCCGAGGCGATTTGCACTGAGTTTCTTAAAGCCAGTTTGCGTTATTATTATGCTCAGGGTAATTATCCTTGGGAGGTGGCTGGTTCTAATATTCGGGTGGTGGCGGAAACCAGCGCTTTGGATAATCTTATTGCTGAAGGTGAAGTTAAGACTTCCATGAAAAATGAGCCGGTTTTTGACGGCGAGGGTAATTTGGAAGCGAGATTGATTATTGATCCGACTCAATGTAACAATTGTGCTCAGTGCAGCGGCCCTTGGGTGTGTGTCATTCCTTTGACCGAAGATGAGCAGGATCAGGTTGAGGCCGGGACTTCGCCGGATTTTGTGACAATTAACACGGGTAATTGCCAAGTACACAGCGCCGGCAACAGCTGTACTTTACCCCCCGGCTTTAGCTGGAGCGGGCCTTATATCCAGCAGCGCTGTTGGAAGTGTTTTAAGCCATGATCTACGTTTTTTTATTTATACTTGGTTTATGTTTTGGCAGTTTTCTGAATGTGGTTATTTTCCGGACCACCCATAATTATTCGCCTTTTTCCGGCCGTTCTTTTTGTCCTCACTGTAAAAAAAAGATTAGCTGGCAGGACAATATTCCCCTACTGTCGTTTTTTCTTTTAAAAGGCAGATGTCGTTATTGTCATCAGTCAATTAGCCAATCATATTTTTTGGTTGAGCTTTTAACCGGAATTGAATTTGTGTGGATCTGGTTTTTAATTCAAAGCAACCTGACGCTTTTGGGTCAATTTGAGGGTTTTTACAGCCTGCTTTATGCGGCTTACCTGTTATATATTTTTTATGTTTTTTTGGGCATTACGGTTGCGGATTTAAAATATGGCCTGATTCCTGATTTTTTAGTTTTTTCCGGCATAGCGGTCAGCAGTTTGTTTGTTTTAACCAGCTATAATTTTTTATTACTGGATTTTAAATCTTATTTTATTTCCGGTTTGGGAGCGGGTGGAGCGCTGGCGGCCTTAATTATTTTAACCAAAGGTAAAGGTATGGGTTGGGGTGATGTTAAATTAGCTTTATTAATGGGTTTGTTTTTGGGCTGGCCTAAGATTGTAATAGCGTTTTATGTCGCCTTCTTGACAGGGGCAATTACGGCTGTCATACTGATTTTACTGAGGAAAAAACGCTTTGGTCAAACCCTGCCTTTTGGGCCGTTTTTGATCGCCGGTACTTTAGCAGCTTTTTTTTGGGGCGAACCAATTTGGCAGTCAGTCAGCCTGATTTTGGGCATTAAATAATAATTGAAAGGGGTCAGATATGAAAAAAGGCTTCACTCTTTTAGAGCTTTTAGTGGTGATTGCCATTATTGGCATTTTAGCCGCGATTGGTTTAGGTAGTTATATGACTTCGCGCCGTAAAGCGTCTGATGCCCGGGCGAAGGCGAATTTAAGAGAAATACAAAATGCATTTGAGCAGTTTTATACGCTTAACACAGACTATCCTGAAAGTGGAGAGGCGGCGGCGCTTTTTTCTGATAATCGAGTGCCTGGGGGCGGAGATTATGCAATTGACTATGGAGGCACCGACTATACTGCTTGCGTAGTACTGGAGATTGAGGGGTCCGGCAATGCGTCTGATGACTCTGGTACATCCGCGACAGATGGTAACTTTTTCTGTGTTTGGGATTTGCAAGGCAGTTGAGGAAACAATATGAAAAAACAAAACGGTTTTTCTTTTATTGAACTTTTGGTAACCATAAGTATAATTGGTATTATTGCGGCGGTTGGTTTGGCTACCTACTCGACTTCACAGCAAAAATCCCGTAACACTAAGCGCAAGGCTGATTTGAAACAAATCCAGGTAGCTTTAGAAATGTGTCGGTCTGAAGAAGGCACATATCCAACTGGCCTGAATGATTTAACGCCTGACTACATGGGCGAGTTGCCTGAGGATCCAGAAACTGGCGAGAGTAGTGATTACTATTTTTCTGAAAGGACCAACTACACCTATACTATTTGTGCTGATGAAGCTGAGTTAGAAACCATTTGCTACTCTAACCCATGAAAAAAGGTTTTTCTTTTATTGAACTATTGGTTACGATTTCACTGATGGGTTTAATTCTGGGGCTGGTGTTAGTGAACTTTGGCGGTTTTAATAAAGCAAAACTGTTATCCACGGCAGCTGATCAGCTGGTAGTTGATTTGCGTTTGGTTGCCAGTCAGGCCGCTTCGGCTGATAAGCCTGAGAGTTGTAAATCCCCGACTGATTTGGAGTTTGAGGGTTATCAGGCTGAGATTATGTCTGCCACGGCATATCAAATTAGCGCTGTGTGTGATGGGGCTGAATATAATTCAGTAACCAAAGAGTTAACCAACGGGGTCTTGTTTGATGATACTGTTATAGGAACATTTTTTACTTTTTACCCTTTGGATGATGGCGCTGATTCTGTTGCCATTATTTTAAGATTAGATGCTTTAACTCAAACAATTCAAGTTGATGAAGCCGGAGTTGTTTATGCTGAATAATAAACAAGGTCAATCTTTGGTGGAAGTTTTAATCGGAGTAGTGCTTTTAAGCGTGGCTTTATTGGCGCTTACTAATGCCGTGGTGCGGGCTTTGCGGGCAGCGGCTTATGCCCGGGATAAAGCCGAGGCAACTAAGCTGGCTACTGAAGCTAATGAATGGTTTCGTTTTCAGCGCGATTCTTTAAGTTGGGGTGATTTTGAGCGGCCAGCTGGCGATTATTGTTTAAATAGTCTGCCGGGTAATTGGGTTGAAGATGTACCTGCTGGAGATTGCGGGAGCAATTTTGATTTGAAAACAAAATTTCAACGTCAAGTTTATTTTGACCCTGATGATGATTGTGAAGATGGACCCTTGGTTGAGGACGCAATTAAAATAACTATTAATGTTGCTTGGGAGAATGGTAACTATGATGTTGAACTGGTTACCTGTTTAACAAAATGGCAAGTAATAACACCATAAAGAATAGTCATCAAGCTGGTTTTACCCTGATTGAAATTTTGGTGGCAATCACGATTTTTGCGATTGTGATTGTGGCCGCCACCGGTATTTTTCTTTATATTGTCAGCGGGGCAATGAAGGTTAAAAAAATTGGCCAACTCAAACAAAATGGTAATTTAGTTTTGGCTAAGCTTGAACGGGCGGTGCGCGATGCCCAGGTAATGCAAGCGGCAGGCGGTAGTGATTGTGATGGGACCCAGACGGAGCGATTGTATATTGAAGATGAGTCGGGCGTAACTAAAGAATTTGTTTGCCAAAATAATTTAATTATGCTTAATGGTACATCTCTAATTGACGAAACAGTTGAAATAGTTGATTGCAGCGCTATATTTCAGTGTTATGCTGATCCGCCGCGCCTGCATGCTGATTTTAATTTGCGTTACCCGCCTGATTTGGAAGAGAATTTCACTTTGTGGGTGTCAAAACGCAATGTTGACTAAGCCAGCTAATTTGTGCTTTAGTATTATAAGAGACTTATGGTGATTAAAAACCGAGAAAAAGGCCAGGTATTATTGATTGTTCTTTTGGTTACAGTAGTGGCCTTAACTTTAGGGCTGGGAGCGATTTCCCAATCCATTACTGACATTAAAATTTCCGAAGAAGAAGAAGAATCTGCCCGGGCATTTAATTTAGCTGAAGCCGGGATTGAAGAAGCCTTAAGGAATTTGGGTGTAAGAGAATTTGGCTGGGACGAAGGCGAAGACGGTTATAATGTTTCAGTTGTTGAAGAAGCCGGTTTTTCTACTCCCCAGCCGGTTGAGCAGGGTGATGTGATTCAATTAACGGTTAACGGTGCTGACGGCCGAATAATTCGAATTGATTGGGATAATCCTGCGGCGCTTGAAGTAATTGCCCTGGTTAATGACAGCGGTAATTATGTAGTTCAGCGCTGGGTTTATGATGATATTGGTAGGATTCCGGGGGCAGATAATCCGGTTTCTGATTATACGGTTAATTTTACGATTCCGACTGATAGCGAGTTACTTCGCTTGCGGCCTTTATTTAGTGATAGCTCCTTTACGGTGGCTGGTAATATTCCTGATCAACAATACCGCATTGAGGCTACAGGGCAAACTGCCTCCGGGGTAACCCGGAAAATTCAGGTGACACGGGAGATTGCCCCTTCTTTGCCGGGAATTTTTGATTATGCACTTTTTTCCGGAGGAGCAATTCCATGAAAGCACTTGGTTTAGATGTAGGTTCTTCTCTGATTAAAGCCGTTCAGTTGGAGAAAAAGGGTAAAGACTTGTTATTAAGCAGTTTTGGCTGGGTGACTAATCCGTTTGGCGAGGTTAATTATAATAATGAGGCAGAAAGACTTAAGCTGGTTGAGGCAACTAAAAAATTATTAAAAGACCGTGATTTTAAAGGTAAAGAGGTGGTAATATCTTTACCGACCGCGCAAATTTATACCCGGATTATTGAAATGCCTTTGCTTTCAGAAAATGAATTGTCTTCAGCCATCAGCTGGGAGGCAGAACAATATGTTCCCGTGCCCTTAGCTGAGGTTAACTTATCCTGGGAAATAGTGAGTCAGCCCAAAGTGTCGTCTGAATCAGCGAAAATGTTAGTTTTTTTAGCCGCGGCACCTAAAAAACTGATTGATAATCAAGTGAAATTTTTAGAGCTGCTTAATTTGGAGCCACTGGCTGTAGAAACTACTGCAGTTGCTTTGGGGCGGTTAGTAACCGGGGCAGATGGAGTGGAGTTGGCAGTTCAGATTGGCTGGCGCTCAACAAGCTTAACCATTATGAACCAAGGGATGATTTTGTTTGCCCATAATTTAAATACCGGAGCCGAAGCTTTAACCCGGAGTGTATCTAATGAACTTAAGCTGGATTTTTATCAAGCAGAAGAGTATCGGCGGACTTATGGTTTTGAAAAAACCGCCCTGGAAGGTAAAGTCGGTTTTGCTATGAAAGTGGTATTTGATGAATTGGCTGGTGAAATTAAACGGGCAATGGATTTTTATAGCTCCCAAAATGAAGGTAAAGTGGTTAACCGGGTGGTTTTGGCTGGCGGCGGCGCGCTTACTCCGGCCCTAGCTTCTCAATTAGCTGAATTTTTGGGTATTGAAGTTTTACTGCTTGATCCTCTGGCTAAATTAATATCCGGGGCGGATAAAGCTTGGCCTAAAGATTTACAGATGATTGCTCCGATTTTGGGTGAAGCGATTGGTTTAGCGATGAGAGAGATTTAAGATCATGGCTTTTAAAATTAATTTATTAGCGGCCCGAAGTCTGGAAATTAGAAAACAACGGCGTCGCCAGGCGGCAATCACTGTTATTAGTTTAGCAGCTTTGGGAGTTTTTGTGATTTTTTTGATTGGGTTAACCTCTTATGCTGCTTTTTTGCAGGTGCGCTACCGTTCTTTAGAGCGTCAGCTGAGTGAGACGGAAATAAAAATCAAGGCCTTTTCCGATTTAGAAATGCAGTATGTTTATTTAAAGGATAAGGCTGGCGTTTTGGTTGAAATTTTAGAACAAACCAAAAAACAACAAGCGATTGCCAGTTATATTCTGGATATTTTTCCAAGAGAAATACCGCTGGGCGGTTTTTCGGTGGAAGATGATTGGCTGGTGTCCATTGAGGGTAAAACCGACAGTTTTAGCCTTTTACAGGAAAGCCTGTCTCGTTTAAGCGCTTTTCCCCCTGATAATAAACTGGTTAAACTGCGGGGTATTGTTTTAAATGCTTTAAGTAGAGACAGTAAGGGTTTTTATAATTTTAGTTTAGATTTACAGTTTGAGTAGATTATGAAACAAGAAAAAATCATAAAGTCTTTTTCTTTGCCGCGAGCTTATATGCTGCCTTTATTGGTTGGAGCGCTGATTATTTCCTTGACCCTGTTGGTTTTACGCCCCCAAATTAGCAATATTATTAAATTAAGAAAAGAAGTTGTGGTCCGCCAGGAACGCTTAACTAAACTTATTGAAAAGCTATCTTTATTGCAGGGCACTTCCCGGCCGGAAGTAAAACGGCGGGTAGAAAAGATTGAAAGCGTTTTTCCTTCAGAAAAACCGGCTGTACAAATTATCAATACGGTGTCTCAGTTAGCAGAAGAAAAAGGGTTGGGTTTTTCCGGCCTTAATTTGGCTCCGGGTGAGCTTTCCCCTAATAAAAATAAAACCGCTGAAGGGAAAAAGTCGTCAAAATCAAGATTGGGCGCTTCATTTTTGGAAGCTGATTTTACGGTGGAAGGTTTGCAAGAGGATGTTTTTGAATTTCTTAATTCTTTAGAACGTGCCGCACCGATTATGAAAATTGACGCTTTGAGCTTGACTTTGAAAAGCAGTCAATTGGCTTCAGCAGATCCGGATTGGCTTGAAGCGACAATTAACGTTTCAATTTTTTACAAATTGCCTCCCGAGGAATTGGGCAAGATAGATACTCCCCTGCCCCTGCTTTCTCCTGAAGAAATTGAAGCGATTGCCGAATTAGATGGCTTTAGGCTTTTTACAGCTTTTAATGAAGCACAAGAACCTGGGGGTCGCGAAAACCCATTTGAGTTGTAAAGTTTTTTACCCCCGAAGAATAAACTATAAAAGAAGCCCAAAATCTATTCCATTAACTTTTCCGTCACCATTTTGGTCAAACTCCTCCGTTAACCAAGAAGAGAAGAGTTTTTGAAAAGTTGGTGACGGGATGGGCGTCGGGGTTGACGTTGCAGAAATATTTTTTTCAAGATAAACGACAGCCATCCTTCTACGACTGTAATAAGGATTATTCATATCATTATAGCAGCCGTTATTAGAGGTTTGGCAAGCCCCATGAGAGACTAAATTATCATCAGACAAATTCAAACCAAATTCGATCGGCTGATTGCCTACTTCAACAGCTCTTTGTCCTACAACGTCTCCAGTTAACCAATCAAAAACCTTGGCAGTATAAGTTCCCGGTTCAAGATCAGGAATGGTCAGGACAACATTGTTTTGAGAACCTCTTACCATTATCATTAACTGGTCACCGTCACCTTGTGCGGCAACAAAGTCAGCATTTTCTTGAGCAATGCGCTTTTCGACCCAGGGGGACATAGAAATCGCGTGAGGGTTGCTCCAGATACCCCAGTCCTCCCAATCTTCCCACGCTTTCATGTTTTCAACTTCCCAGCGGTCCCAATTAATCTGCTCAGTAAATCTTGATGGAGCATAATAAATGCTAGAGAATCCATTTGTGTGATAGGGTACATACGAGGTAAATCTTGTAGCCCCACCCGTTCCCCCCGAGGCAATCAAATTAAGCCAAACGTGAGCTTTTGAGTTAATCCATGGATCGTCAGGCTCGACAACTCCCTCAAACTCGTCCTCATAATATTGGTGAGCGTAATCGGGAATAAACGGTCCATTGACTTCAGGTGGCAAACCAATACAATATCCATCATCAGGACAAGCGGCTCTGAAAGGACCACTACCCCCACCAAAAATGATAAGTTTATCTGGATAACGCTGTTGCGCTACACGATGAGCTATAAGACGATCCCAGATATTGTAATACTTGTAGTTATGAAAGCTCGGGATATCAACTTCTTGCAAATCAAAAATTGGGTTTATTCCTTCTATCTCATCTATAGCAGGTGGCGTTGATGAATCCCATGGCCTCCACTCAAAATCAATACCGCCAAGCATTGTTGGTCTATCGTGCCTATCGAGCTGTTTAATATAGGCCGTACATTCTTTTGTCCAGTTCTCCAAAATCTCATGACTAGCCCAATTGTGAGACCAGTTAATTTCAATCATTAACTCCCAAACAGCGATTGCTGGTGATTCACCCCAGTTTTCTATTATAAACCTTATCCTCTCTTTCATTATTTCCAATGACTCAGGGTCCGTTAAAGACTGCTCCTTTGTTTCAACCGGACCAGGAACACAATACCCCGAGGGCGTTCTCTCGCACCACCATTGTTGTTCACGAGCACTATTATGTATGTTTATATTCCAGTTATGGGAATAGTCTGCGTTATTGGCTAAACTTACCTTTACTTTAACACCATATTTTTCGCAGGCTTCCAATAGCTGGGTTATATTGCTTCCGTCTGAGATGTCATCGGGATCACCATAGAGCAACTGATGACGTTCTTCTTTTTCATCTTCAGTGGAATTCAGGGGAAGAGCTCTCACATACAAAACGTGCCCTGCACCATCATCCATTGCCACGTTGAATTCACCCTTGTTAGGCTCAAATGGAATGCCGCTATAATACGAGGTAAACCAGATATTAATAAAATTTATGCCATTGGCTGCCAGTTCATCGCGTACCCATTCTTCATAGGATTGGTTTCCAATTAGCCCTCTTGGATCGTCCTCCGACCAATATTTCCAAGCTGCAAAAGGCTTCCAGCCTAAAGGAGTAAACATTTTCCCGGTATCACTGTCGATTAAATATTTACCGTTAGATGATGTCTGGATGTAGCCGGCCAAACAAGTCTGCAAAGAGAGTGTTAGGCATAAGAGAATAAATACGAAGCCCCCAAATAATTTAGTGATTTTAAGTCGCATTGACTATAAGATTATTCAGGATCTGAACTAATGTCAAGGTTTGTAGGCAAAACAGGTGACGATAATTATCAGGTTTAAAATTTAAACTTTATTCAGCTGGCGTGGCTTTGGGTTTTTCTGTGTTGACAGCTGGTTCAGCCGGAACCGGCGCTTCGTCAACCGGCTTGGCTGGTTCGGGTGGGGCTGGTGTTTCCTCAGAGCCAACAATTTTATCAACCGCGCTTACAGTTAGGGGTTGAGGTTCAACTGGAGAAATTGTTGCCGGCTGATCTTCCATGGCCGGATGCTCTGGGGTTGGAACCTGGTTTTGTAATGGTGGATTAACTACTTCAACTCGAACCCTCTGTTGCAGTTTAACGGCTTTAACTCGGATTAAATTCCTAATACTATTAATAATTTTTCCTTTTTTGCCAATGACTTTGCCGACATCTTCAGGATGAACTTCAACTTTAAAGACGATTGTGCCGGTTTCGTCTGTGATTTCCTCGATTTTAATTGCCTCAGGGTGATCAATAATATTATTTAACAAATAGTTTAAAAGGTCTTTCATATAGAAGCCTCCTTTAAAATTAGTTTTCTGACTGTTTCTGTGGGTTGGGCGCCGCAGGAAAGCCAGTGTTTTAACCTTTTTTGGTTGATTTTAATTGTTGCCGGTTCAGTTAAAGGGTTATAAAAGCCGAGTGATTCCAAATATTTGCCGTCGCGTTTTGAACGCGCTTCTACCACCACAAAGCGATAGCTGGGTTGATTTCGTTTTCCGGTACGGGTTAACTTAATTTTTAACATAACCTTAGTATTTTAAAATATTTTTTTCATTTTCTCAAGTGCCTTTTGAGCTGCCTGTTGTTCGGCCTGTTGTTTGCTTTTGCCTTTACCTTGGGCAAAAGCTTGACCGTCAATTAACACTGCCACTTCAAAAAGCCGGTTGTGATCCGGCCCCCAACTTTTAAGTACCTGATAATTGGGGGTAAGTTTTTTCATTGCTTGAGCTTTTTCCTGTAACAGGCTTTTATAATCGATAATTTCGCGGCTGTTAACCAACTCATCAACTTGATTGATTAATTGCTGGTTCACAAAATCCCGGCAAGCATTAAGACCCTGATCTTGATAAAGCGCTCCCAAAAAAGCCTCAAAAGTGTTAGCTAAAATTGTTGGGTTTTGCTCGCCATGATTTTGGCATTCCCCTTTTGACACTTTTAGATATTGGTCAAAATTAAGTTGTTTGGCGATTTTAGCCAGGCTGGCGGTTTGAACGATTTTAGAACGCAGCCAAGTTAAGCGCCCCTCTTGTTTATCTGGGTGATGATTAAAAAGAAACTCGGAAACAATTAATTCTAAAACTGCGTCGCCCAAAAACTCTAAGCGTTCATTTGATTTTAATTTCCGGCGGCGATTTTCATTTAAAAAAGACCGATGAATAAAAGCCTGCTGGTACCAATCAGGGTTATTGGGAGTGATGTTCAGCTGGGTGAGTAATGAAGCTATTTTTGCCATATTAGATTTTTACTTTTTCCTTTTTAATTACTGCGCCTAAAACTCCATTAATAAAAGCAGGTGTTTTTTCACTGCCAAAAGTTTTGGCTAGTTCAATTGCTTCATCAATAATAACCTTAGGCGGCTGTTTTTTTTCAAAAATCAATTCAAAAACGGCCAAGCGTAAAACAGCTAAATCGAGTTTGTTGATTTTTTTAATGGGCCAAGTAGGAGCACAAATGTTAATTAACTGATCAATCTTTTTTAATTGAGCAATTATGGCTTTGGTTTTAGCATTAAGTTTACTTTGTCGAGCGAAGCTGTGAGCAAATAGAGCCTTAACTATTTGTTTTCTTTGTTTGTGTCTTGGATCTTTCTGGGTTTTCACTGTTACTTTTTACGGCAAGATGGGCAGATTCGATGAGACTCTTTTTTTTGCCCACAATTTGAACAAACAAGCAAATTTTTCAAACTGATTTTTTTGTTTGCTCGTCTTTTACCCTGTCGCCGGGTGGAAAGTTTTCTTTTTGGTACAGCACCCATTATGTTAATATTTTAGATTGTTTTAACCACAATTTCAAGCCTTGATATTTATTTAAATGATTAATAACCAGCTTAGCTGCTTCTCGGGTTTGATTAATTAATGCCTGATTGTTTAAGCTGGCAAGCTTAAGCTTAAAAAAACCATGTTGTTTTACACCATAAACTTCGCCCGGACCGCGCAGTTGAAGATCAATTTCAGCCAGCCGGGCGCCATTATGGAATTTTTCCAAGTAACTCAGGCGTTTAATTATTTGGGGATTAGCCGAGTCAGTAAATAAAAGACAATAGGATTGTTTGGCGCCTCGGCCAACCCGACCTCTTAATTGATGCAATTGGGCCAAACCAAAACGCTCAGCGGTTTCAATCATCATAATGGTGGCATTAGGAATATCAATGCCGACTTCAACCACCGGCGTGCTGACTAAAATATGGGTTTTACCGGCCCTAAAGCGGTCAATTGCCTGTTTTTTGCTTTTAACTTTAAGCCGGCCATGTAATAAATCGACTTTAAGAGGTTGGAAAATGGTTTTGAGCCGCTCAAATTCAACTGTGGCTGCTTTGACATCTTTAAGAGTTTCTGATTCGGACTGTTCAATCAGCGGACAAACAATAAAAGTCTGTGAGTGTTCTTTTTTGATCTGAGTTTTTATCCATTGGTAAGCAGCCAATTTTTTATGCGGTGAAACAACCCAGGTTTTAACCGCTTGCCGATTATCGGGCATTTCATCAATGGTGGAAAGCTCGAGATCGCCATAAAGAGTTAGGGCTACGGTTCGGGGAATCGGTGTGGCAGTCATAGTCAAAAAATGAGGCACCAGCGTTTTTTTACCGGCCTTTTTTAATAGCTGGGCGCGTTGTTCAACACCAAAGCGATGTTGTTCGTCAACTATGACCAAGGCGATATTGGTTGCCTCTAGCGACCGATGTAATAAAGCATGGGTGCCGATTATTAGGTCACAGGGCGTAGGATGTAGGGGTTGGCGTTTAGTTTTTGTGGAGCCGGTAATAAGTTCAATTTTCATTCCTAAAGGTTGAAGCAGGTTTTGGAAAGTTTGGTAATGTTGTTGCGCCAGGATTTCGGTTGGCGCCATTAAAACCGCCTGTTGGTTATTTAACCAAGCAAGATAAATTGCCATGGCGGCGACCACAGTTTTACCTGAACCAACATCACCCTGGAGAAGCCGGTTCATGGGTTGGTCTTTGGTTAAGTCGGTTAAGATTTGCTTAATAACCCGTTTTTGGGCTGAGGTGAGTTTAAAAGGCAAGCCGGCAATAAACTCAAGCGTCTTGGGTTGGTCAAGTTTTAAAACCTGAGTTGGCTGATGGGTTTGCCAAAGTTTTTTTCGGGTTAGACTTATTAGTTGAATTAAAAACATTTCTTCAAAAGCGAGCCGTTTTCTGGCCTGTTCGGCGCTTTGGAGATCTTGAGGAAAGTGAATTTGTTTTAAGCTTTCTTCTAGTCCGATAAGAGCATGATTTTTTAAAATGACTGGCGGTAAAAATTCTTTTATGGGTAATTTCAGCACTGGGGCAATGCGCGAGCGCAGCCATTTTGAAGAAACGCCTCGAGTTTCCGGATAAATCGGCACCAACCGGCCGGTATGAATTCCGGCGCTGTCTTTGAATAATTCGTATTCCGGAGAGACCAGGCTGAGCTGGCGGCCAAAAACGTCAACTTTACCGGAAAGACAAACTTGCTTGTCCGGTTTTAGACTGCTGACTAAAAAAGGCTGATTAAACCAAACTGCTTCGATTTGGCCGGACTTGTCCTGAATGATAATTTTTTGAATTTTTTTACGGCTGCGGGTGTAAATATTTTGACTGCTGACAATTTTTCCGGTTATGGTGATGATTTCACCGGGTTTTAATTGGCTGATGGTTCGGGTTTGACGAAAATCTAAATAGCGGCCGGGAAAATGATAGAGCAGGTCTTTAACAGTGTGAATTTCCAGCTTGGCCAGTTTTTTAGCATAAGCCTGACCCACCATAAATAAGTCTGAAACTGGCGTATTGAGAGTTACATTTTGGGCCATATTAAAATGCGGCAAATAAGGGAATTAAAGAAGATAATAATAAAGATAGGGAGACAACAGTAATAACAATGACCCAAATGCGCCGGCGTTTTTTAGTTAATTTCATGATTATTTTATTTTAATAAAGCGGTGTTTGCCGCAGCGGATGGTTTCTCCTGATTTTAATATATATTTAGTATCAGTAATTACTTGTTGATTAACTTCAACTGCCCCTTGATCAATTAACCGTTTAGCTTGACCGCGCGATTGAACCAGGCTGCTGTTAACTAAAACATCAATAATGTTTGCTTTAGCCGTTGGCATTTGGTAGCTTTTAGGCGTTACCGCTTGTTTTTTTTGAAAAGTTTGTTCAAAAGCTTTTTGAGCAGATTGGGCGGTTGATTGGTCATGAAGCATTTTAACTAATTCAAAAGCGAGCTGTTTTTTCCAAACCATTTGTTTTTGGCCATTTTTAAGATCTTGAGCGGCCTGGTTGATTTGTTCAATTGGTGTTTGGGTGATCAGCCGGAAACAAGGAACAATTGCTTCATCCCGCAGGCTCATAATTTGGCCGTAAAATTGATCCGGAGAACTGACAAGACTAATGGCATTGCCTTCTGTTTTGCCAATCTTGCTGCCTTGTGAGTCAACCAACAGCTGGGTGGTAACCACAAACTTTTCTTTATTAAGATATATTTTTGTTAAGTTTCGGCCCATCATCATGTTAAAAACCTGATCAGTGCCGCCAATTTCCAAATCAACCGCCATCGCAACCGAATCATAGCCCTGAAGTAAAGGATAAAGAAATTCGCTCAAATGAATTGGCTGGCCTTTTTTCAGTCTGGCTTGAAACATATCGCGTTCAATTAATTGTTGAACCGTTAAATGATTGCCAATTTCCAGGAATTTTTCTGAACCATAAGTTTTCCACCAATGGGAATTGAACTTCATTTTAACCGGGTTTTTGCCAGAAAATTTCAGCACCATACCGGCTTGTTCTTGATAGGTTTTGGCATTGGCGTTTATTTGTTTTTCCGTCAGGGCTTGACGGGTTTTAAGTTTACCGGTCGGATCCCCCACCCGGCCGGTAAAATCGCCAATCAAAAAAATCACTTCATGCCCCAGGTCTTGAAATTGTTTCATGGTTAATAGGCCAACCAAATGACCAATGTGCAGGTCTGGTTTTGATGGATCAAAACCCTGGTAGAGCCGGAGCTTTTTGCCGGAACGCAGGGCTTTTTCTAAAGCTTTTTTTGAGGGGTAGATCTTGTCTATCCGCCGGCTAAGCAATTCACCAATTTTATCCATGCTTTAATTTTACCCTACGGCGCGACTTCAATCCAGGAGTAAGTCGCTCTTTTGAGCACATCAGGAGCTAGGCGGATTATATTGGGATCATAAGTAAATAGTTCAGCCGGGTCGCCGCGGTTATCGCGGCCCAAACCATTCATGCCCAGATTGCGGTAAAAATTGAAACCGCTCCAGGAAACAAAACTGCCGGTGCCATGAAACTGAAAATCATCACTGCCATTACCCTCAACAGTAATGGTTCCGTCGGCAATAATCACCGCCTGAATTTCAGTAACATCTTCGGCAATCGTAACATCACCGCTGACAATAAAAGCCACAAAACCGTCAGTGTCTAAAGTAATATTTTCATTAATCTCAAGGTCGTAGTCAATATCTTCATCATTTTCCCCGCCAATATAAACTACGGTAATGCCGTCAAAAGCAGACCAAGCGGTATTAATACTTACATCTTCACTCAAAGAGTATAAACTGCCGCTGGGTGAATTACTCCAATCATCATTAAATTCCTCATCCCGGGCTAACCGCCAGAAATAGTCATAGCCCCTTTGGCCGCCATTATAACTGCTGTTGGCTACCCATTCACTTTCAGCCTCCCCATCGCCTTCACCATAATCAACAGTGCCGTCGCTATAAGTGACTAAACCTTCTTGAGGAGGAATAGTGTCGCTGTTCTTTAAGATGTAGGGAATACAGTAATCAAAACTACCATAACCGCAGGCAGCCGGAATTTCTGACCTGATCCCAGCGCCGTTGGCATGGACATCGCCGATTTCAGCCTGCCACCAGGACTCGTTTACTCCTTGAAAAGCCACTAGATCCTCAGTTGCTCCGGATGCATCAAGAGTAACGTATGTTGATAAACTCTCACTACTGCAAAAATTAACTTCGTTAAAGCCTGATCCACCTACAGTGGCCTGAAAGTTATAATTATCAGCTAAAGGTAAACCTATAAAGCTATAACTACCATCTGGCGCTGGCGCACTCGTTCGTGAATCAGGCACACCGCAATCAGCTCCAACCCCATACTCATTACAAGCAATGACAATGCCTCCTACTCTGGTTAAACTACTCCTATTTGAACAGGCAATAGTTGTATTACTATAAATACTGGCATTATAGGCTGTGCCAACGACATTGGCAACGCAGTTTTGGACGGTTAGATTACCCATATCGTGAAAATCATTAACCCCATCTGGGGGCGGATGCCAAGAAGGATGCTGTATTTCGATCAGATTAAGATTGCGCTCATCTTCCAATCCAGCATCATCAAAAACCCACAACAACAAATTGTGGGTACGGGGATAATTACCAGGACCCGGATAATAGTCAGAATCAAAATTTATATCCCAGTTGACAATTACATTATTACCGCTTAAAAAAGCATAAGTACTACCGGCATTTAACTCTGCCCGGCTACTCGCGCTTCTCAAAGGAGTGTTTAATTCCCACCGATTATCTCCAGGGTCCCAAACAGCAGGAGATGAAGGCCTGGTAGCACCTTCTTCTAAGGGTCCCCAAAAGAAAAATCTGGGCGGATTTTCATCAAGTTTAAGCGATGCCCTGGTGTACCAATATGCGGGTACATGGTTATCTCCGGATTGCACACTG
>JAHJAY010000028.1 GCA_018813815.1 Patescibacteria group bacterium
AGTAACCGGATTACTGCCACCGCCATCATCCACCACCGCAAAAGGCAATTTGACTCCCCGTTGAATCAGGTTCCTGGTTATGGGAATAACCAGAGAAACCAGAACTACACCTATTAAGAGAACAATGTTGGCAATACCGCGCTGAGGTTTCATCCTACAGTCATTGTAGAGGATGAAAAGTCTAAAATAAATACTGGGTGTTACGATTAACTATTTCAACTCATACACTAATGATGCTTGTCTGATGATTTCAATTTCTCCTTGAGCTTCAGTTGGTCCTTGTGAACCTTTTTGAGTTAAAGCACCGGCTTCACCGGCTTCAGCTGTGGTCACTGATCGGAGCCGGCCCAATCTTTTACCTGATGATTTGGCAATCTCTTTAGCCCGGGCTTTAGCATTTTTAATCGCTAAATCAATCGCTTCTTTTTCTAATTCTTGAGAATTTTCAGTTGTAAAAAGAATATTGCCAATTGAATTAGCGCCTATTTCAAACATGCGGGTGATTAGCTCATCCAAATTGTTTAAGTCTTTGACAGTGACTTCTATGCCGGTAACTGCCTGGTAATCATTGGTAACACCGGCAGTTGGGGGAACAATTCGTAAATAGGTGGCTTGGACATCTTCTTCTGCGGCACCATAAGCTTTGGCTAAATCAACTGCATTGCGGGTTAAAATATTGCCTTGACCCATAACTTCAGCCGCAGTTGGCGCTGATTTAGTTAAAACTACGGTAAAGCGGGCAACTTCCGGTTCAACCGAAACCCGGCCCTCGCCGGTAACTGTAACTAAAGCTGGTTTGGCTACGGCCTGAAAGCCAAGATAAGCAGCTACAATTAAAATTACCGCCATTACCGCTAATTTTATTCTTATTACCTTAGGTGAATGGCACCAGGTGGGTAAACCAGCGGCTGATTTCTGAGCAGGATAATCTTTCATTTTATTTCTCCCCTTTAAAAACCATTATGGCAAATAGCAAGTTGGTAAGTCAACAGCTTAATTTTTGGCAATACCGCGCTGAGGTTTCATCATTTAAGCCGAAAATCAGGCGCTGGTGTGGATTCGCCAAACCTGAAAACTTGGCTTTGTTTATTAATTTGGATGATTAATAAGCTGGATTGGTTAAAACCCACCAACTCAAACTGATCAGCGTAAAAAACGGTTAAGTCAAAAGCATAAGCGCCGGTTTGGTCGGTTAGAGCGGAAAGGCGATTGGCGGCTCGGAGACTATCAAGATAGACTGTTACATAAGCTGCCGGTTCGCCTGTCGGTGTCAACACATTGCCATAAACCGGCAGTGGGCTGGATGATTTATATTTTTTTTCTTTAATGGTTTTGGCTGGGGGCAGGGGTTGAATCGATTGCCTTTCTTGAGTATAAATTTTGGTGTCTAAGCTATAAAGCTGGTCATTGTAAGCCTGGTTGCCGGAAAGTATTTGATAAAAATACTCGGTTTCCGGTTTCAGATCTGTTAGAGTAACATGATGGTTGTTGCTTTCGGGCCGGCGCCCATCACAGCTTTTACCTGAAGCAATAAAATCAGGTAAAAAACGGTTGCTTGAAAAACTGAGGCAGCGCAAGAAGGGTTGGCTTTGGCTAGTAAATACCAGACAGCCTTTTTGAGGTTCAGCCGTAACCCAGGAAATAGTTAATGATTTTTCCTGCTGATTGGCAATTTGGACATTTTCCGGTTGGGGCGAAGGTCGTTGGCGATAACTTAAAACTGAGCCTGAAAGAAAAACTATTCCCACTAAACTGAATCCGACCCAGACTGTTTTTTTAGAAATGGTTTTTTTTGCGGGCATCAATATTAGTTAATATTTTTATTATGCTAAAATAGTTTTAAGTTAGCAAGATGCTTAAGTTGACTTTATTTTTAATCATAATTTGGCTGTTGGCCTTTCTACAGGCCAGTTACTGGCGGCTTAATTTACTGCTTTTGGTTAGTTTGTTTTCTGCTCTTTATTTATCTGAAAGTTTTGGTTTGATTACCTCAGTTTTAATCGGTGTAATTTATGACTTATCTACTGGCCGGACTTTGGGACAGAGCAGTTTGGTTTTGTTGCTGGTTAACTGGCTGGCGATTGCGTATAAAAGAAAATTTTCAATTAATCACCCGATATTTTTTCCGATTTTGGTTTTTGGTTCAGCTATTTTTGTGGATTTAATTTGGTTGCAAGAATTACGTTTGGGGTCGGCCGGATTACTGGCTGGTCTAGGATTGGGTTTAGGTTTAATTTTAAGAAAGTATCATGGCTCGGCTTAAGTGGTTTTATGGTTTACTAATAACGGTTTTTTTAATACTGGCGGCTCGGTTGATTTGGCTTCAGCTGATTAAGGGTCAAAAGTATCGGCTTTTAGCGGATGAAAACCGGATTAAGCTGGAGTATGTCCGAGCAGATCGGGGAGTGATTTATGATCGTTATCAGCGGGTTTTGGTTCGCAATGCGCCTGACGGGCGGGAATACCCTTTAGGTGAAGCTTTGGCTCACATTATTGGTTTTATGGGCAAGTTAAGTGAGGCAGACTGGCAGGTTTGCCAGCAACAGCGGCAGCGGGGCGAGAGTTGTGTTTATCAATTGGACGATTGGTTAGGAAAAATGGGCTTGGAAAAAACCCTGGATCAACAGCTTAGAGGTCAGCCTGGCGGGATTTTAAGCGAAACTGATGCTGAAGGAAAAGTGGTGCGGCAGATTTCCGCTAGCGAACCAATCGCGGGGGAAAACATTGAGTTAACTCTTGATAGCCAGCTTCAAGTGGAGATTCAACGCTTGCTGGGATCACAAAAAGGAGCTGTTGTGGTGAGTTTGCCCACAACCGGAGAAATTTTAGCCTTAAATTCTTCACCCAGTTTTCAGCCTCAGCATCCGGATCAGCCGGGAGAAATGTTTAACCGGGCGATCAGCGGCTTATATCCTCCGGGTTCAGTTTTTAAACTGATACCGGCTTTGGCGGCTTTGGAGGAAAAAAAGATTACGGCTAAAACTTTGATTGAAGACACCGGCGAAATTATTGTTGGTGAATATCGCTATGGCAACTGGTACTTTAATCAGTATGGCCAGACTGAAGGAGAGCTTGATTTGGTGGGTGCTATCCGGCGGTCAAATGATATTTTCTTTTATCGTTTAGGCGAATGGTTGGGAGCCAGGAAATTGGCGTCTTGGGCGCGGTTATTTGGTTTGGGTCAAACAACCGGCCTGGAGCTTAGCGGCGAAGCGGCCGGTTTAGTGCCTGATCCTGATTGGAAGAAAAAAGTCAAACAAGAGGCGTGGTTTTTAGGCAATACTTACCATATGGCGATTGGCCAAGGTGATTTGCTGGTGACGCCGCTTCAGATTAATGTTTTAACCAATACGGTGGCGGCTGACGGCCAGCTTTGCCGGCCGTATTTATTGCAATCCAGCCAACCGGATTGTCATGATTTAAAACTTAATCAAGAGAACTTAGATTTAGTGAAGCAGGGGATGAAAGAAGTTTGCCAACCCGGGGGAACTGCTTTTCCTTTTTTTGAATTTCAGGTTGACGGACAGGTGATTGAAATAGCCGGTAAAACCGGCACAGCTGAGTTTGGTCATCCGGAAGATAAAACTCATGCCTGGTTTACCGGTTTTGCTCCAATTGATCAGCCGAAGATTAGTATAACGGTTTTGCTTGAGGCGGCTGGTGAAGGTTCGCGGGAAGCGGCGCCATTGGCTAAAGAAATTCTGGAATGGTGGTTTAAAAATAGAAGGGATTGATGAAGTTGGAGGAAAAGGATTATTTAGTCGGGTTGGCGGCTTTTAATGGTATTGGCCCGAAGCGCTTGGGTCAATTACAAGAGTATTTTGGTTTAGCTAAAAAAATCTGGCAGGTTTCAGTTAAGAGTTTAATGGCGGCTGGTTTGGGTCAGCGATTGACGGTTCGTTTTGATAATTACCGGAAAAAAACTAGCATTATTTCGCTTAAGCTTTGGTTGGAAAACAATCTTATAAAAGTCATTACTATTGACGAGGAAAATTACCCAAAATTACTAAAAGAGATTTCTAATCCGCCATTTTTGATTTTTGTAAAAAGCGCGATTTCTTTTGAAAAAGAGTGGAATAATTATAAAACGATTGCCGTAGTTGGTAGTCGTCGGGCTACGGCCTATGGACAGCAAGCAACTCAGAAGTTGACCGCCGCTTTGGTTGAGCGCGGCTGGGTGATTGTTTCCGGTTTAGCTCGAGGCGTTGATCGAATTGCTCATCAAGCGGCTTTGGATGGTAAAGGTAAAACAATTGCGGTTCTGGGGCATGGTCTGGATAAAATTTACCCGCCGGAACATCACTGGTTGGCAAAACAGATCAGTCAGCATGGTGCTTTAGTTTCAGAAATGCCGCCTTTTTCAGCCATTACCAAAGGTAATTTTGTAATCAGAAATCGGATTGTGGCTGGTTTAAGCCAGGGGGTTTTAGTGACTGAGGGTGCCGGGCGATCCGGAACAAAAATTACCACCCGTTATGCGGCTGATTTTGGCCGGGAAGTTTTTGCTGTGCCCGGTTCAATTAATAATCCAATGAGTCAGGCGCCGGCAGATTTAATTAAGCTGGGAGCTAAATTGGTAACCAATGTTGAAGATATTATTGAAGAATTTTCACCATCAACCCTTGACAAATAGTGTATACATGAATAATGCTTAACAAGTTAATTATGAAATTAATAATTGTTGAATCACCAACCAAGATTAAAACTTTAAAGCGTTTTTTGCCTAAGGAATATCAGATTGAAGCTTCATCTGGGCATGTGCGTGATTTGCCTAAAAAAGAACTTGGGGTGGATGTTGAGCATGATTTTAAGCCTAAATATGTGGTGGTTGGCGTCAAGCAAAAGGCCATCAATAAATTAAAATCAGCCGCCAAACAAGCGAGTCTGATTATTTTGGCTACTGATCCGGATCGTGAAGGCGAGGCAATTGCTTATCATGTTCAAAAGTTATTATCCGCCATGCGTCCTGCGCCTCGCGTTAAATTTCAACGGATTGTTTTTCACGAGATTACCAAATCAGCGATTGAACGGGCTTTAGCCAACCCGGGCAAGATTAATTCAAAACTATTTAAAGCTCAGCAAGCGAGAAGGATTCTTGATCGTCTGGTGGGCTATAAACTTTCACCTATGCTTTGGCGTAAAGTGCGGCGCGGTTTGTCCGCCGGCCGGGTACAATCAGTAGCTGTCCGGTTAATTATGGATAAAGAAGCGGAAATTGATGCTTTTAAGCCTAAAGAATATTGGACGATTAATGTAAACCTAAACCCAGAGTCATTTTGGGCCGAAGTAATCAAAAAGAACAATAAAAAACTGGTTATTCAAAATAAGTCAACTGCTGACCAAGCAGTTAAAGATTTAAAAACAGCCGGTTATCAAGTTGAAGCAATTAAGTCAAAACAGTTGACTGTTTCGCCGCCACCGCCGTTTATTACTTCAACTTTACAGCAAACCGCCTCGCGATTATTTCGTTGGTCAAGTAAAAAAACGATGCGCGAAGCTCAGTTGCTTTATGAATTAGGGTTAATCACTTATCATCGGACCGATTCAACTAACATGGCTCAGGAAGCAATTACTCAGGTTAGACAATATATAGATAGTACTTATGGTTCTCAATATTTACCGGATAAGCCCCGATTTTATAAACGCCAGTCTAAGATGGTTCAAGGAGCGCATGAGGCAATTCGGTGTACCAAAGTGACTCGGGTTGAGCCCAAAAAAGCCAGTTCTGCCGGCCAAAAACTTTATCGTTTAATTTGGCGCCGTTTTGTCGCTTGTCAAATGCAGAACGGGCTTGATCAGCAAACCAAAATAGAAATTCAGGCGCAAAAAGATAAAATCAGCTATGGTTTAATTTTAGCCGGCCGGCGGATTGAATTTAGCGGCTGGCGGAAACTTTATCCAGCCGGACAGCCTGATGTTTTGGTTCCTGATTTAAAAAAAGATCAGCAATTACAGTATTTAGATTTAAAATCAGAACAAAAATTTACTCAACCGCCGGCTCGTTATAATGAAGCTTCTTTAATCAAAGAGCTGGAAAAACGCGGCATTGGCAGACCCAGCACTTATGCGTCGATTATTTCTACGATCCAAGTGCGCAATTATGTGGAGAAGATTGAGCGCCGGTTTCACCCGACACCTGTAGGTAAAGCCGTTAATCAGTTTTTAGTCAGTAATTTTCCTCAGGTTATTGATTATGATTTTACCGCTAAAATGGAGGATGATTTAGATGAAGTTGCCCGAGGGAAGTTAGATTGGCAGCCAATGATCAAAGAGTTTTACCAACCTTTTGCCGAAAAACTGGAAAAAGTGGCTGAAGCTAAACGGGTTAAGATTGAAGTGGAAAAAACCGGCAAAAAATGTCCCAAGTGTAAAAAAGGCGAGTTGGTTATCCGCGTTGGCCGTTTTGGCAAGTTTTTAAGTTGTTCCCGGTTTCCGGATTGTGATTATAAAGCCAGCTATCAGCAGATAGTTAAGGGAGTCAAATGTCCTGATTGCGGTGCTAAAGTGATAATTAAGCGGACTAAAAAAGGCCGGAGTTTTTACGGTTGCGGCAGTTACCCCAAATGCAAGTGGGCTTCATGGCGCCGGCCCAAATAGTCCTGAGCAAAGTCGAAGGGCTAGTTGGCGCAAGCCCCTTGGTGCTAAAAACTGACCCCCTCTGATATAGTTGTTTCCAGTTGACAAGAGTTTCACGAAGCGGCTCTAATTAAAATGGACAGATTTGTGAAAAGACGTTCCGATCCCGGACTGTGGAGTTTGTATGACTAATGCTAATAATCTTAATGGCCGTTTGGTTTTTGCTCCGGACGAGCAAATTAAAAAAACTCAACAGCCTTATTTGCTTGATATTCGCAAGGTAGTTGATGATTATTTGCTTCAAAATGGTTGGAAAGCCAATGTTAACTCTAATTCAAACTACTCTTTTTCCGGCTTGGTTTTGCATTCAGCCGGTTCAGTAATTGCTAACTATGTGCTGTCTACGATATATAGTCAGGAGATTCGGGAAGCCCATGAACAGGGTTATTTTCATATTCATGATTTAACTCATGGTTTAGTGGCTTATTGCTCCGGCTGGAGCCTTTATAATTTGTTACAGCGGGGGTTTGGTAATGTTCCGCATCAAGTAGATTCCCGTCCGGCTCAGCATTTAGATGCGGCTGTGCTTCATATGATTAACTTTTTACGCTGCACTTATAATGAATTTGCCGGCGCTCAGGCTTTTTCCAGCGTGGATACTTATTTAGCCCCATTTATCCGCTACGATAAACTGAGTTTTGAGGAAGTAAAACAGGAAATGCAGCGCCTGGTTTTTTCTTTGAATGTGCCTTCCAAATGGGGCTTTGAAATGCCTTTTTCTAACTTTACTTTTGACATTAAGCCGCCGGCGGATTTGGCTGATAAACGAGTCATGTTTGGCGGTAAGCTTCAAAAAGAATGCTATGGTGATTTTACTAAAGAAATGACATTGATTAACCGGGCGTTTTTAGAAGTAATGCTGGAAGGTGATGATTCGGGCCGGATATTTACTTTTCCGATCCCGACTTATAATTTAACCAAAGATTTTGATTGGAACAGCCAGCTGGCTGAATTATTATTTCAGGTTACCGCCCGTTTTGGCATCCCTTATTTCCAAAATTATATTGGTTCTAACTTAGATCCTAATTGTATTCGGGCAATGTGCTGCCGTTTAAACTTAAATTTGAATCAACTAATGACCCAGCCGGGCAACTTATGGGCCAAGGGAGATTCAACCGGTTCAATTGGCGTAGTGACTATTAACCTGAACCGTTTGGCCTATTTAGCTGGTAAAAAAAACAGGAAGCCGGCCTTTTTTAAGCTTTTGGATCAATACATGGAATTAGCCAAGCAGGCTTTGGAAAAAAAACGGACTGTAATTGCTGAGAATATGAAAAATGGCTTAATGCCTTATACCCGGACTTATTTAGGCAGTTTTCGCAGTTATTTTTCTACGATTGGCATTTGCGGCGCTAATGAAGCCTGTCTGAATTTGTTGGATAAAAGTATTGCTGAGCCTGAAGGCAAGCTGTTTGCTATTGAGATTTTACAATTTATGCGCAAAAAACTGATTGAATTGCAAAAAGAAACCGGTCATTTGTATAACCTCGAGGCCACCCCGGCTGAATCCACGGCGTACCGTTTTGCCTTATTGGATAAAAAATACTGTAATGGCGTTAAAGTTTCCGGATCAAAAGAAGCGCCTTATTTAACTAATTCAACTCAGCTGTCAGCCAGCCACACTGATGATTTGGCTGAGACGCTTCTGCATCAGGAGGATATTCAATCGCTATACACCGGCGGGACGGTTTTCCATACTTTTCTGGGTGAGGAGATTGACTGGCAGGAGGCGCGGACTTTGGTGAAAAAAATTGCCTATGAAACCAAACTGCCTTATTTTACTTTAACGCCGACCTTTTCTTTGTGTCCGCGCCATGGCAGAATTAAGGGTAAGCGTTTTACTTGCCCGACCTGCGGCGGACCGACTGAGGTTTATTCGCGTATCGTCGGCTATTTTCGCTCAGTCAAATTATGGAATAAAGGCAAACGTCAGGAATTTGATGACCGTCAGGTGTATCAAGTGTAAGCAAGGAGAAGAAAAACAATGTTAAAACAAGCGCATCCGGAACAGCAATATTTAAATTTACTTCAGGATATTTTAGATAATGGTGTGTGGAAAATAAGTCACAGTACCGGAGTGAAATTAAAAAGTGTTTTTGGCCGCCAATTGCGCTTTGATCTTTCGCAGAGCTTTCCTTTATTAACCACCAAAAAAACTTTTTTCCGGGGAATTGTCCATGAGCTTTTATGGTTTTTGTCCGGCAGTCCGAATATTAAATATTTAATTGATAATAATGTTCATATTTGGGATGAATATCCTTATAAAAACTACAAATTGGTTATGGAGCAGGGCAAGGTGCCCGAATTAACTTTTGAGCAGTTTATGGACAAAATGAAAAGTGATTCTAAGTTTGTTAAAAAGTGGGGCGATATTGGTCCGGTTTATGGGGTTCAATGGCGGCGCTGGCCGGCTGGTGACGGCCGGGAAATTGACCAGCTCGGCTGGGTGTTAAAAAAGATTAAGGAAAAACCCCAGAAAAAACATTATGTGGTGTCAGCTTGGAATGCGGCTAATATTTATGAAATGGCCGCCACCCGGAAAGAATCAATGGCAATTGCTCCCTGCCACACGCTTTTTCATATTGTTTTACATGACGGCAAATTATGTTTACAGCTTTATCAGCGTAGTGCTGATGTGTTTTTGGGAGTGCCGTTCAATATTGCCAGCTATGCTTTATTAACTGTGATGTTGGCTCAAGTAGCTGGTTATCCGCCGGGTGATTTTGTTCATACTTTTGGAGATGTTCATATTTATGAGAATCATTTTGATCAGGTTAAAGAACAATTAACCAGAAAACCGCGCCAGTTGCCGGTTTTAAAATTAAATCCCAAAATAAACAATATTGATGATTTTAAATTTGACGATATTAAGGTTGAGGGTTATAAACCTTATCCAACCATTAAAGCTTCTTTAACCCCAGTTGGAGGGTTTTAATGGCCAAGCCGACTGTTAGTATTATTTGTGCTTTATCGGAAAATCGGGTAATTGGCGATAGTGGGCGGATTCCCTGGCATATTGTGCCCGATTTAGTGCGTTTTAAGCAAAAAACTTTGGGTCATGTGGTGATTATGGGGAGAAAAGCTTTTGACTCTATGGCTGAATATTATCAAGAACGTGGCCGGGATTTACCTAAACGGACTCATATTATTGTTACCCGTAATCCTGATTATCAAGTGGATTTGTCCGGCTGCATGAGGGCGCAATCAATTAATGCCGCTTTAGAATTGGCTGGAAAAATTGAACCAAAAGAGATCTTTATTGCCGGAGGAGAGGAAATTTTTCGTCAAACAATTGACCGAGCTGATAAACTATACTTAACTGTGATTAAGGGAGAGTTTAAAGGTGATGCTTTTTTCCCTGATTATTCAGAATTTAGCCAAGTGGTTTCTGAAAAAAAACGCGAGTCTGACGGCCATAAATATACTTTTTTAGAATTAACCAAATGATGAGCTTAAAAAACACTGATCCCAAATTAGCTGAGCTGATTAAAAAAGAGCAGCAGCGACAACAAGAAACCCTGATGTTGATCCCTTCGGAAAATTATGCTTCAGAGGCTGTTCAACAGGCAGTGGGTAGTTGTTTGGCTAACAAGTATGCTGAAGGCTATCCCCGGCGGCGCTATTATCAGGGTCAGGCTTATGTTGATCAGATTGAGCAATTGGCAATTGAGCGGGCGAAAAAGCTTTTTAATGTGCCTCACGCGAATGTTCAACCTTATTCCGGTTCACCAGCCAATGCGGCGGTTTATATGGCCTTGTTACAAGCGGGCGAAAAAATCATGGGTATGAAACTTTCTTCTGGAGGACATTTGACCCACGGGCATCCGAAGATTACTTTTTCGGGCAAGTTTTTTCAGCCGGTTCAGTATCAAGTGGGCAAAGATGGCTGGTTGGATTATCAGGCGATAGAAAAATTAGCCTTAAAACATCGGCCCAAGCTTATTATAACTGGTTATACTGCTTATCCCCGGATTGTTGAGTGGCAGAAATTTAGCGCCATAGCTAAAAAAGTTGGCGCTTGGTTAATGGCTGACATTTCCCATATTGCCGGGCTGGTAATCGCCGGTGTTCATCCTTCGCCGGTGCCGTATGCTGAGCTGATTACTACCACAACTCACAAAACCTTGCGTGGTCCGCGGGGAGCCATGATTCTGGTAACGCAAAAGGGTTTGCAAAAAGATTCTCAGCTGGCTAAAAAAATTGACCGGGCAGTGTTTCCCGGTTTACAAGGCGGGCCGCATCTTAATAGCATTGCCGGAATTGCCGTTTGTTTAAAACAAGCGGCCAGTGCGAATTTTAAAAAATATGCTCAGCAAATTGTTAAAAATGCTCAGGCTTTAGTTAAAGAGCTAATCAATCAGGGTTTTGAGTTGGTCACTGGCGGAACCGATAATCACTTGATTTTAATTGATTTGCGCAAGCAGGGGGTTGATGGTAAAACCGCGGCAGTTGTTTTAGAAGCAGCCGGCCTGGTGGTTAATTACAACACTATTCCTTATGATCCAAATCCGCCAAGATGTCCTTCGGGAATTCGTTTAGGCACGCCGGCAGTAACCAGTCGGGGTATGGGAGAATTGCAAATGAAAAAAATTGCCCATTGGTTTAAACAAGCCATTGATAGCCGCGATAGCACCAAAGAGCTTGATAAAATAAAAAAAGAAGTTAAAGCTTTATGCCGAAAGTATCCGTTATGAAAGTATTTGACGGTCATCAGCTAGCGCTGCAAATAGAAGCTGAGTTAAAACAAAAAATCCAGCGGTTAAAAAGACGACCGCAGTTAACGGTTTTTTTACTGAATAATAATCCGGAAAGTCAACTTTATGTGCAAAAGAAAAAAGTTTTAGCCGAAAGAATTGGAGTTAATTTTAACCTAATTCAATTAATTAAAGCGGAAACTAATCCGGTACTTCAATTAATTAAAGAGCAAAATAACCAGCGCTCAGTTGCTGGAATTATGGTTCAATTGCCGCTTAATAGAGGCTTGAATGAGCGGAAAATATTAGATGCAATTGATCCGCAAAAAGACGTTGATTGTTTAACCAGTAAGAATTTAGGTTTGGTTGCGGCGGGTCAGCCTCGGTTTTTACCGGCCACAGTTAAAGGCATAATGACAATTTTAACCCAAGAAAAAGTTGTTGTTAGGGGCAGACAAGCGGTAGTGGTTGGTGGTTCAAATATTGTTGGCAAGCCTTTAGCGATGGTTTTGAGCAATCAGGGTGCCACTGTGACTTTAGTGCGCAGTTCAGAAAAAAACCTGGCTCAAATTACCCGGCAGGCGGATATTTTAATAACGGCAGTTGGCCGGCAAAATTTAATCAAGGCTTCAATGGTAAAAGAAGGCGCGGTGGTGATTGATGTTGGTATTACTCGTTGTGATAATCAAGAATGTCATGTTTATGGTGACGTTGATTTTAAGCGTGTTAAGACCAAGGCCAGTCTGATTACACCCGTTCCCGGCGGTGTTGGCCCATTGACAGTGGTAAGTTTATTTGAGAATCTGATTTTATGATTTTATCTGACCGCGATATCAAAAAAGCCATTAAGCAGGGTAGGATTAAAATCCGGCCGCAGATTAACTTTAAAACGCAATTAGGTTCTTGTTCAATTGATTTAAGATTGGGCAGACGCTTCCGGATTTTTAATCATCCTCAGTGTCCCTATATTGACCCTTTGGACAAAAAAGGCATCAGTGAGTTGACCCAGCTAGTTGTTGCTTCAGAAAAAAAGCCGTTTACAATTCACTCACGAGATTTGGTTTTAGCCGAAACTATGGAAACTTTAGAGCTGGCTGATGATCTTTTGGCTCGTTTAGAGGGCCGGAGCAGTATTGGGCGTTTAGGCGTGATAGTTCATTCGACTGCTTCAGTTTTTGATCCGGGCTGGCGGGGTAAAGTAGTTTTAGAAATGGGTAATCTTGGCCATATGCCGGTGCTGCTTTATCCGGGTATGCGGATTTGCTCTTTGACTTTTGAAACTTTGAGTTCACCGGCTGAAGTGCCGTATTATAAAAAGAAGGGCGCCAAATATATTGGTCAATCCGGTCCAGGTGTCAGTAAAATCTTTGAAGAGATAAGAAAATAGTAGCTAAATAATTAAAAGTTATTTAAAACCTGCCCCTCCCGAATTCCCGATGTCACGTCGGGATAAAGGAGGGTTTTTATGAGATGAATGTAAAAGGGTGGTTTAAGTGAATAGGCTGGAAGTTGCCGGGGTTGTTTCCCTTGATTCATTTTTGCCACCGTCAATAGAGTTGGCTTTGCACGAAGAAGCGCCTGTGAATGTTAATGCTGATGCATTTTTTGAAAGCTGTTTTGCTATGCCGCATCGGCCGGTTCCTGCTGAAGAATTGCGGCAAGGGGTTGTTTTGGCTCGCGAACACCTGCCATCACAGCAATTAATTGAGGCTGCTTGGCATGTTTGGCGGCTCTGTGGAAATGGAAGGACTTTGCAGCCAATAATATTTATTGAGGGGGTGATGTCAAGCGGGAAATCGACCCTGGGAGAGATTTTGGCCAATAGGATGGATGGTATGTTTAGGCGAGAGGGTTTTGCTTTTAATGTGGGCTTAAGACAGTTTTACCCATCACTGAGAGAAATTGCTAATTGGCGTGGAGACGGTGCGGGTCTTCAGCGCTTATATCAGCGAATCCAACCGGTTCAGGCGGAAACTCAAGTAGCCTTTGCTAATGCTACTTTAAGTCGAGTAGTTACCGGAGTTATTGATGCCCAATTCAGTCCGACAGTAGTTGATGTTTTGTTTAGTAATGCAGTTTTTGAATTAGTGCATCGACGACTCCATTTAGCTAGTCAAGAACATTTTGAGCAGTATGCTCAGGCTTCCAGATTAAGGTGGAGTGTGATGCCGCCGCTTTCTAATTCGGTGATTGTTTATAACGCCGTTTGTTCGCCAGAAGAGATTATGCGTCGAATGGCTGGGCGTTGGGGCGAAGATGCGGCTAGAGATTTTGAAAGAGATATGCCGTTGGGATATGTTGAGCATTTGATTCGGGCTTCTTTTGAGCTGGCTCGGTTTTTGCAAGAATGTGCGGCTTTTTCTCCAAATGTTTTTTTTATAACGGTTGATGCTGAGAATGTTGACTATTCTTCTACAAATCCCGCTCGGGAAGAGTTAGCTGATGCCTTAGTTAGAGTGATCAATGGGGTGTTATAAGACCGAAAGCGTTTGTTTTGTTTGTCCAAGCTTCAGGCTAATGATAAAATTGTGGTCCTGCCCGGAAAGAATTTGTATAAATTATTATGAGTATAGAAACACGGCCGCAGGAGTTTTTTAGTAAGGGTGAGTCTTTTGCGCTTGATCAAGTAGAAAGAGCTTATGTAACCCATGTTGATTTTGCCCAGAGCTGCACTGATTTTTTTAAACATTATCCATCAACAGCAGGAGCCGCCGCCATAGTTTATGTAATACCTTTCTTAGGGTTTGATGCTCAAATACTTCATCATCTAGTTGCAAAAGAAATTGTCTCTGGTGGCGTTTCCGCTAGAGACAATTTAGCTAGAGACTTGGTTAAGGTGGCTAATGTGGTGATGCTTGAAGGGCAAACTGGTGAAGCTTCGTCTGGTGGCAGCCATTTCTTTTTAGCTTTGTATTTGATGAATCGGGCAGAATGGGGAAATCAAAGTCTTAGTGAAGCCTTAGATGATCAGGTTTTTCCAGTTATGAAGATAATTGAACATAATCCACCGATTTCAGCCCACGGTTTTTTTGCTCCCTCAATGATAGTTGGTGGATGTTTGCTACCGCGCTTTGTTTATTATTATTATGCTGGCGGTGGTAGTTTTGAACCCGGAAAATCACAAAAGGCATTGGTAGCTATTGATCAGGCGTGGGCGGAGTCGATGAAAGTTTCAGGGATAAGGCTACAATCACTTGATCCCCTACAATTTTCTGAAAGATCAGATTGCCGCTTAGCATTGAAATTGGCAACCACTGACTTGTTGGATCGGCAATTAGTTTGGCATCAAATGGAAGATTTTTTTAAAACCGCCGGTTTACTTTTTTTATCTGAGTGGCGACTTAATCCAAAGGAATATTTTAAAACTGGCTATAACTTTGTTTTACCGCTAGTGCGACAAATGCAGCAATTATTACGTTGGTTAGAAGTTTCTCTATATGATGATCCGGGCGCAGAGGTTTTTAAAGAAAGGCTTAATTGTTGGCGGCGGCCGCTTGATTTAGTAATTGAAGCCTGGGGAAGGCAATTTATAAATGGTATAAAGCAAACTAGGTTTAGTTCAGACCTGCGAGGACCGCTTTTTAAAGAATTTTTGGAAATATATATTGCTCTGGGAAATATTGGTCCTCAGCCGCCGCCAGCTGAAGTTCCAGAAGAAACAATTAGTGTTGAGCAGGCTGAAAGAATTTTTGCATGGGTTCAACAAGTTTTAGACCAGAATAATTGGTATCCACGGCCAGAGGAAAAATCAGGCGGGCCACTATTTGTTATTTTACCACCAGGTGATTACAGCTCAGTGCCGGCTATTACAGTTGATGATTTGGTAATTTCTCAGCTGGATCGACGGGTTTATTTTCCTCATTGGGCAGTTTTAACTCCAGAGCAAGTTGGCCTGTGTTTTTCAATTATTAATTATCAAGAGTTAGCTGATTGGTCTCTTAAGGCGCAGGTTTTTCAAAAAATAGTTGATTTAATTGAGCAGGCAGGGATAAAAAATACTGGCGTGGTAGTCGACGTGGGGATGAATGAGGGTTGGTGGGCACGGTTTTGGCCTGGGTCAATTATTGGCTGTGATGTTTCTGAAGGTGCATTGGCTCGTTTTCGGCAGGCAACTGAATTTCCTGACGGTTCAAAATTTGACAACAAAGACCGAATTAGGGCTTATTTAGCCAATGCTTTGGAGCCGTGGTGCTTTGTGGCTAATGATGAAGCCGATGCTGTGGTGATTTCTTTTGTTGAACAATGGTTGCGCCATGGGTTAGAAGATTGGCTTGGTGAGGCTTTTCGAGTCCTAAGGGGAGATGGAGTGTTATTGATGAATTTATATCGCCCCGAAACAAAAGAAATTCATCGATTGTTAGAGGCACTAAAACGGGCAGGGTTTAATCAAATTAAGATTTTTAAGGAAACAATTGGCTTGCAAACACTTGAAACTGACCATATTGACTATAAAGAAACTTTTGTTAGGGCAGTTAAGCCTTGAATATTATTAGGTTTTAATATTATATTATGATTGAAATGAAAATATACTTTGCCGCTTCAATGACACACGCTTCAAAAGAGAATAAGCGGCGCTATGGTTTAATTGTTCGCAAAATTGAGAATTTAAAACACCAATTATTAACTAAGCGGCCCGCAAATCTGAAAGTTAATATTAATGCTAAGCATTGGGTGCCCAGTGAAGTTTTTAAACATCAAGCTAGCCTTGTTGAGCAAGCCGAACTGATGATTGCCGAAGTTACTCAGCCGTCCTGGGGGACGGCTTTTTTAATGGAACATGCTCTGGATCAAGGTGTGCCGGTGCTGGCTTTGTTTTATAAAAATGCTGAGAGCAAACTGCCGATGATGATCCAGGGGCACCCGGATTTATATGTTGATCATTATAATCAGGATAATTTGCCAACCGTTTTACGCAAAAACCTGGATTATTTTAAACGGCTTAAAAAACAAAAAGGCAAATTAATTGTGATTGACGGCTCTAATGGTTCAGGTAAAGCAACGCAAACAGCCAAGCTTTTAAAGTATTTTAAAAAACAACGCCTTAAGGCCAAGCTGATCAGTTTTCCCCGTTATTATTCTTCTTTTCATGGCCGCATGGTTGGTCGGTTTTTAACCGGCGAGTTTGGGGGTTTAGATGAAGTTAACCCCTATCTTTCGTCTTTGACTTATGCTTTAGATCGTTTAACGGCTCGGGATGAAATTGTTGATTGGTTAAAAGAGGGCAATATGGTGGTGGCTGACCGCTATATTACTTCCAGTTTGGCACATCAAGCTGTCAAGCTGCCGCCGCATCAACGGAAAAAGTTTTCCAAATGGATTTATGAGATGGAATATAAAGAGCATCGCATGCCCAAAGAGAATATTGTAATTTATCTTTATGTGCCGTCGGAGATTTCTGATAAATTGATTTTACAAAAAGCCAAAGCTTATCGGGGCAAAAAGAAACGGGATATTGAAGAGGGTTTAGCCTATCAACGCAAAGTAGTGAAAATGTATCTTCAGCTTTGCCGGGAAAATAAACATTGGCTTAAAGTTAATTGCGTTAATCAGACGGGGAAATTATTGTCTATTGAGGCGGTTCACCAATTGGTTTTAACCGTGTTAAAAGAGAAAAAGATTATTTCTTGATGTTGGTGCGCACAATCAGGTTTATTAATTTGTTAAAAAGTTGACTTTTTCCTAGATTAAGCTATACTATCTTATAGTAGTTATTACTACCTGCCCCGTAAATAATTTTTTAAAACATACATCTTAAGTTAAGGTGTATCCTTTGCGGTTACATGAAATATAGTAATTATTAATAAGATTTTAATTAAATATGACTGAACGTGTTTTTGCAGAAAGAACTTTATTAAAAGAACCTTACTTAGGGGGAGAAGCTTTATGGGATCAAATAATTACTTGTTTGGAAGGAGAAACAGCAGAAACTAAATTGGTAATATTTAATGAAGAATCTAAACATTGGCGTTTAACACCTGAGGGGAAAACAAAGGCGAGTAAGGGGGTTTTTAACAACCTTTTACAATCCGGCTGGAGCTTGAATGAAATTACTGCGGCTGTTAATAATTGTTTTGAAGATCCGGATATTCGAGAAGGATGTTCTAAGGAGGTTTGCAGTAAGGGTAGTTTGTTTTTACTTTCTTTGCGTCAAAAAGCACGTATTGTTCAAGCTCAACAGGGATGGATGAGTCTTGTTTCTGGCGATAATACAGATTGGGATGGATTTAGAAACGTAGCGCGAGAAGTAATAAAATCTTCATCAGAGCTACCAGAAGGGATTTACAGTATATATGCTCAAGCATTTTTAGGATTTTGTATTCAAGCGCCAACTGCAGAAGATAGAGCAAAAATTGAATACGGAGTAGTTGATTATGCTATGGACCACGAGATTTCCCCTGAAGAAGCAGGTAGGCTTCTTAGAGTTGTGGAGCCTGGTGAGGAAGAACCATCATGGTTTTCTCGGATCATGTTGGGTTTGGCAACAATAATTACGCCTGAGGAGGTTGAGATCAAGTCTTCCGCTCTCAAAGGAAGGGCAGAGATGGAAAAACTGCAAAGAGAGAGCATGCCTTTTACTCTATCAGAATTTCGGGAGAAAACCAAAGAATTACTTACCCCTCTAGCTAGACAAATTGAATGGTTATTTTCCTCTCCTCATCGACGGCACTGTATGGCGTTATTGTTGCTAGGCTTCTTGAGTTTATACAACACATCAGCGCTATCCAGCGCTGAGATTCATCCGCACAGATTGAGTCGAGATCCTTCTTCAAAAACTGAGCTTATTCTTCCTTAACTTGGGCGATTTTAAAGAGGAGGATTTGTATTTGTCAGTAGATAAAAATATCCTAAAAAGCGATTATCCAGAATCCATTATGGTAACTGAACGCAATTATAGAAGAACTGATGATTATTACTGGTGGCCTACAAGGGAACCAGTTTATTTATCACTGCCAACTAAAACAGACGAGGTGGCTCAATGGGTGACTTTGGCTTGGAATGAAAAACGTCCAATAGTGCCTCAGCCGGCTCGATTGGTTGGTTTAGGCTTATTAGATGAATATCCAAAGGAGTTAGTTTTTGCCGATGGGTCGGTTACTGATCCAGCACAAATTAAAAAATTTTTTCTACAACAAGAAGATTTAGCCGATCGAGTTGTAAATGATCAGGGCGAAGTTGTTTTAGAAGAAACACTTTTGTCAAGCTGGGTATCTAGCGTCAGGTTGGACAATGGTAAATACATGGAAAAGGATGGTTGTGTTTATGATATAGCGGAAGAGTTGGATTGGGCTAGTCCAGTAGCCACAAGTGAATATTTGACTGATGGTAGTTTGCGCGTATTGCTATGGGACAATGACTATTGGGTTGAATATGTTGATAGCGTTGAAACTGGGCGACTGTTTGACAAAAATAATGTTCCTTTAAGAATAGTGTTAGAAAAGAGCGGAGAGGCATCAACTATATTGACCTCTTTAGCTTTTTTGACCTCAGAAGATTCACATTCGCCAATTTTAACAGAAGGTCAGGGGAGTGTGTTTGTTAATCCAGCTGAAGTTAGTAGGTGGTTGGAGTTTCGGGCAATGTTGGAAGGAGCCAATCCTGCAGGAACTTTGGATAGGTTAGAGAAAGGCCTGTTTCGCGCAACCGACGAGAGGAGTTATTTTACTGAATATATTTCTTTTGATGATCATGACTATGTTCGAATTGGCCGGTTTGTTCGAAACTCTGAATATGTTTTAATTCTTACTTTTCTTCCAACAGCAGAAGATGGAGCGGTTGAGCATGTGGAATATCCCTTATGTGTTCAAATGTATGACAAAAATGGAAGATCCATTGGGCGTTTAGATCATTGGGGTAATGTTTATCATTAATAGCTTGAAGAAAAGCTATGTTGTTAAAAACTGGATTTTGCTGCGATTAACCCTTTGTGCTACAATACTGATTATCACACACATCTGTAGAGTTTCCTGATAAAAATTACAGATGGAGGATTAAGGAAACCAATAATCTAGTCCGCTGTGTGAGCGGATTTTTTTTGGAGAAATTTATGGCAAAAAAGAAAACAGCCGGTAAAGTTAAAAAAGATAATTTTAAAGTACCTCTGACTGAATTATTGGAAGCCGGTTGTCATTTCGGCCATCAAGTGCGGCGCGGCAATCCCAAAATGAAGCCCTACATTTATGCCCAAAGGGATAAAGTGCATATTTTTGATCTGGCGATTACCGCCCAAAAACTGTCGGAAGCCTGCGAATATGTTAAAGAATTAGTGGCTAAAGGTGGCAAGGTTTGTTTTGTAGGCACCAAGCGTCAAGCCCGGTCAATTATTAAAGAAGAGGCAATTAAAATTGGCGCGCCTTATGTTTATGAACGTTGGCTGGGAGGAACAATTACCAACTGGCAGCAGATTAAAAAAAGCATTAAAGCTTTGGTTGAGATGAAAGAAAAAAAGGAACAGGGAGAATATAAAACTTACACCAAAAAAGAAAATGTTTTAATTAACCGTAAAATTACCCGCTTGGAACGGTTTGTTGGCGGTTTGACTCAATTAACTGATTTGCCTGAGGCAATTTTTGTGGTTGATATTAGCCGGGAGTTGACTGCGGTTAGAGAGGCCAAGATAAAAGGGGTAAGCGTGATAGCGCTAGTTGATACTAATAGTGATCCGGATTTTGTGGATTATGTGATTCCGGCCAATGATGATGCGGTGCGGTCAATTAAATTAGTTGTTGCCAAAATCGCTGAAGCAGTTGAGTTGGGAAATAAGTTGCGGGGGGAAAAATCATGAATATTAAACAAATTAAACAGCTTAGAGATGAAACCGGGGTGGGGATAATGGAAGCTAAAAAAGCTTTGGAAGAAGCTCAGGGCGATTTGCTTAAAGCCAAGAAAATTTTAAAAGAGCGCGGTTTGGTTAAAGCCAAGAAAAAGGCTGATCGGGATACGGCTGAGGGCCGGGTTCAGGCCTATATTCATGGTGAGGGTCGGGTTGGGGCTTTGATTGAGCTATCTTGCGAAACCGACTTTGTCGCCAAGAATGAAGCTTTTGTTCAGTTGGCCAATGAAATTGGTATGCAAGTAGCTGCCATGGATGCTAAAGACGTAAAAGCGCTTTTGGCTCAAGATTATATTAGGGACAGCAGTAAAAAAATCAGCGATTTAATTCATGAAGCCGTGGCCAAACTGGGCGAGAATATTGTTATTTGTCGGTTTGAGCGTTTTGAAGTCGGTAACTAATTGCTAATTTAATTGGTTTGTGTTAAAAAATAATTAATGATCAGCGAATTTCAAACCAAGGCAAGGCAAAAATTGAGTCAAGTTTTAACCTTGGCAACTGAAGATTTGGATTCAATTAAAACCGGGCGGGCAAAACCGGCCTTAATTGAAAATATTAGAGTTGACGGCGCTTATCCCGGCACTACTCTTGAATTGCGCGAATTAGCCTCAATTAGCAGCTCTGATTCTCAACAATTGATAGTTAAGCCTTGGGATCAAGGGATTTTAGCGGCCATTGAAAAGGCCATTGCTGCTTCAAATTTAGGTTTAAATCCGGTGGTAGATAATGATTTGATTCGGATTAAAATTCCCCCTTTAACTGCCGAACGCCGGGAAGAATTAGTTAAATTAGTCTGGCAAAAAATCGAGAGCAGTCGAATTCTCATCAGGCAGGTGCGGAGTGAAATTAGGGATGAAATTAACCAGCAAAAAGGCGAGGCCGGAGTTTCCGAAGATGATATCCATCAATGGTTTGAAGATCTTCAGCAATTAACTGATGACTATATTAAAAAGTTGGAAGATTTGGGTAAAGCCAAAGAAGCGGAGTTAAAACAGATTTAATTACTGTTTACTGATTACTAGTTACTGATTACTAAATTATTATGCCGACATTTTTAGTTTTTTTTATTGTTTTTTCTCTTTTAGTTTTAATCCATGAGTTGGGTCATTTTGTCATGGCCAAAAAAGCCGGAGTGAAAGTGGAGGAGTTTGGTATTGGTTATCCGCCGCGTCTTTGGGGTAAAAAAATCAAAGAAACTATTTATTCGATTAATGCGATTCCTTTTGGCGGTTTTGTCAGGCTATATGGACAAGACGAAAAGGTAGTGAAGGATAAGCGTCGGGCTTTTTACGCTCAATCCAAAAAAAAGCGCAGCCTAATTATTATGGGCGGAGTAGTGATGAATTTTTTCTTGGGCGTGATTTGTTTTGCTTTGGTGTATTCCAAACTGGGTATTCCGACCCAATTAGATTATATTAAAGTTTTAGATGTAACTCATGATTCGCCGGCTTATCAGGCGGGGATTAAGCCTGGAGATAAAATTATTCAGACGGAAATTGAGGGAAGAATAGAAATAGCGGAAAATTCCGAAGCGTTTGTGGATTTAATTATTGCTCATCGGGGGGAGGAGCTGGTTTTAGTTATGGTTGATGGGCGTCGGCTTAAAGTGACAGCCAGAACAGAAGAAGACACGCCTGGAGGACAAGGGGCTTTGGGAGTGGGGATTACCAATACAGAAATGAAGTTTTTTGCTTGGTGGCAAATGCCGTTTCGCGGCATTATCGCCGGACTCGAGGAGGCAATTTTATGGGGCAAGGAGATTATTTACAGCTTGGGAATAATGATTAAGAATCTTTTCCGTGGTGTGATTCCCAAGGATGTGGCCGGGCCGGTGGGAATTTATCAGATTACTTCAGAGGTTAAAAAAGGAGGTTTTTTAGCCGTTGCCCAATTTACCGGAATTTTGTCAGTTAACTTAGCGGTAATTAATGTTTTGCCTTTTCCCGGTTTGGATGGAGCTTGGATTGTTTTTATTTTGTTAGAAAAGGTTTTAGGCAAGAAGCGGCGCCGGATTGAGCAGCTGCTTAGCCAGGCCGGCTTGGCATTGTTGGTCTTGCTTATGGTTTTGATTACCATTAATGATGTCCGTCGGCTTGTGGCTAATTGACAAAATAATCGATTTTTAGTATTATAGGTTTATGAGTAAGTATGAAGATGTGGGCTGTGGAACATTTTTACTCGAGCTGGGAGCAGTAGTTGGTGGATTTGTTGTTGCTGTCGGCTTATTGGGCATTGGTTATGTTGTTGTGGATAATATAATATATTCACTAGAAAATCTGGTGCCAACTCCAACGCCTATAACTCAACTATTTGATAGTCCGCTTCCTATTCCTATCCTTGAATCAACAGCGGTATGGCCTGATATGCTACCAGGATCGCCATAAGTTAAACTGCTCCTCATTGCTGATTATTGCCTGACTTGTTAAAATTAACTTATGCTGTATTCCCAATTATTTACCAAGACTAAAAAACAAGCGCCTAAAGATGAGCAGACTGTTAATGCTAAACTTTTGTGCCGGGCAGGTTTTGTTAATAAAACCATGGCCGGGGTCTATAGCTATTTACCTCTAGGGTTGTTGGTTTTACGCAAGATAGAGCAGATTATCCGTCAAGAAATGAATGCTATTGGCGGCCAGGAAGTTTTTTTACCGGCCCTTCAGCCGGCGGAAAATTGGCAGATAACCGGCGGCTGGGACGAAATTGAGGTTTTATTTAAAATTAAAAGCCGGACTGAGCGGGATTATGCTTTGGGTCAAAGCCACGAAGAGATAATTACGCCTTTAGTGCAAAGCTATGTAAATTCTTATAAAGACCTGCCGCTTTATATTTACCAAATTCAGCAGAAATATCGGGATGAACTTAGAGCCAAGTCCGGTATTTTACGCGGCCGCGAATTTGGTATGAAGGATATGTATAGTTTTGATCTTAATCAGTCAGACTTTGATTGTTTTTATGCCAAGGCCAAGCAGGCTTATTTAAAAATTTATCAGCGCTGTGGTTTAACCGCCAAAGTTACCGAAGCATCCGGCGGAGATTTTTCTGAAAAAATTTCCTACGAATTTATGGTTTTAACTGACGCTGGTGAGGATGACATTTTATATTGCGATCAATGCGAATATTGTATTAATGTTGATATTGCCAAAAATAAAGCCGGTGATAATTGTTCCAAATGCCAAAAAGGTAAATTAAAAAAAGCTCGAGCTTCGGAAGTGGGTAATGTTTTTGATTTGGGCCAAAAATATACCAAGGCGTTTGACTTTTATGTTGTCAATGAAAAGGGCATTAAAGTTTATCCGATTATGGGTTGTTACGGTATTGGCACAACCCGATTAATGGGAGTAATTGTTGAAAAATACTTTGATGACAAGGGAATTATCTGGCCGCTAAGCGTGGCGCCTTTTCAGGCATGTTTAATTAATCTTGGCGGCCAAGCGGCTTATCAAAAGGCCAAAGAATTTTATCAGGCTTTAACTAAAGCCGGCATTGAGGTTTTATGGGATGACCGGCAGGAGTCAGCCGGAGTCAAGTTTGCTGATGCTGACCTGATTGGTATTCCAATCAGGCTGGTGCTTTCCGACAAAACCCAGGGTCAGGTTGAGTGGAAAAAACGGAATGAAGAAAAAACCGAATTGTTGAGTATTGAACAAGCAATGCAAAAATTAAAACCAGAAATTTAAACAAGAGGGGGTGAAGCATTAGTTGGCGAAAATTATTGTTACACATGTAAATCCGGATTTGGATGCGCTTTGCGCTGTTTGGTTATTGCTTCGTTTTGATTCTCAATTTGTTGATGCGCAAATAAAAACTGTTCCGGCCGGATCAACTTTAAATAATCAGTTGGTTGATAGCGATCCGGAGATAGTTCATGTTGACACTGGCGGCGGTCGGTTTGATCATCATCATGATCCTTCAATTAAAAACTCTGCTTCTCGACAAGTCTTTAATTATTTAAAGTCGTCAATTAATGATAAAAATAAGCGCCAGTCACTACTTCAATTAATTAAAGTAGTGACAGAAATTGATCATTTTGGCGAATGTTATTGGCCTGAGCCGACAAATTATCGCTACAACCTGATTATTGAAGAGATTTTTAATGGTTTAAAAACTAAATTAAACCGGTCGGAATTTTTAGACTTTGGTTTAACTGCTTTAGATGGTGCTTCGGCCGCTTTTTTAAGTCAGATTAAAGCAGAAGCAGATTTGATTCAAGGGCAGGAATTTAAGCTAAAACAAGGTAAGTGTTTAGCCGTAAAAACAACCAATGATCGAGTACTGCATTTAGGCCAAAAGAAGGGTTATGTTTTGGTAGTGCGTAAAGATCCGAAAAGCGGTAAAATACGTTTAGCGGCTCAACCGCGTTCGGGAATTGATTTAAGTCAAGCTTGCCAAAAAGTTAAAACTAAGGATCCGGCGGCCACTTGGTATTTGCATCCAAGCAAAAAACTGCTTTTAAATGGCAGCGCCAAAAATCCTACTCATGTGGCTTCAAAACTGAGCTTGCAAGAGATAATAGAAATAATAAAAAACAATACCTGAGGGGGGTGTTTTTGATTTAAAATGTCTACAGTCATTAAGGCCCAGCCGGGTGAAAGCACTGAGGGAGTGATTCGGCGTTTTAAGAAACAGGTACTTCAGGACGATATTTTAACCGAAGTAAAAAAACGGGAACGCTATAAAAAACCTTCAGAGCTTAAAAAAGAACGGCTCTCAAAATTTCGCAAGAAAAAGCGCCGCACTCAAACTAAAAAAGGTTAAGTGAGAAATTTGATTCGCGTTTTAATTAAAGCAAATTCCGGATATGTTATTAATCGTCAACGGATTACTCAAAAAGCCAGACGAGCGATTCGGCGTTTTGGTTTAAGTGGTTCAATTGAGTTGGGAATTGCTTTGATTGGCAATCAATTGATGGCGCGCCTGAATTACCAGTATCGTCAAAAAAAAGGACCAACCGATGTTTTGGCTTTTAGTTTGCCATCGCCAAAAATTCCTGATAAGGTTATCAGATTAGGTGAAGTAGTGATTGCTTATCCCTTAGCCCAAAAGCAGGCCAGAACTAATAAACTTTCTCTGGATAAAGAGATTGACAATCTGGTTGAGCATGGTGTAAACCATTTGTTAGGCATCCATCATGACTAATGTTTTTTACTTAAAATATCGGCCACAGAAAATCATTGATTTAGATTTAAGCAGCATCCGTCAGCAATTAACGGAATTATTGGCTTCAGAAAAATTACCACACGCGTTTTTGTTTACCGGGCCTAAGGGAACGGGTAAAACCAGCAGTGCCCGGATTGTGGCCAAAGCGATCAATTGTCTTCAGCGGACTAAAGGGCAAATAGAGCCATGTAATCGCTGTAGTGCTTGTAAATCAATTATGGAAGGTCAGGCAATGGACCTGATTGAAATTGATGCCGCCTCTAATCGTGGGATTGACGATATTAGGGATTTGAAGCAAAAAATCAGACTGACGCCTGCTGTTTTTAAATATAAGGTATATATTATTGACGAAGTCCACATGTTAACAACTGAGGCTTTTAACGCTTTGTTAAAAACTCTGGAAGAGCCACCCAGCCACGCCGTATTTATTCTTTGTACTACTGAACCGCATAAATTGCCGGATACGATTGTTTCCCGCTGTTTGCACTTTAAATTCCGCCGGGCCAATAAAATAGAAATTATCCGTTCTCTCAAGCGGGTAGCCAAAAGCGAAGCTTTAAAGGTTGAGCCGGCGGTTTTAGATTTAATTAGTCAAGCCAGTGACGGCAGTTTTCGCGACGCGGTTAAAGTTTTGGAACAATTGAGTTTTAAGAGCAAAAAGATCACTCAAAAACAAGCTTTAGTTTTGCTGGGTGAAGGTGATGAGGTCGAGTTTTTAAAATTTTTAGCTAAGCGGGTGGCTAAGCCAGCTTTGTCTTGGTTAAACGATAAGCTTGATAATGGAGCAGATTTAAAACATTTGGGAGCAAGTTGGCTGGATCTTTTAAGGCGGTCTTTGTTAGCTTGTAAAGGTTTGGATCAAGAATTGCCAAGCGGACTGCCTGATTTTAATGAAGCTGAATTAAAACAATTATTGACTTTGTTTTCCCGGGCGGCTTTAGAATCAAAAACAGCCGTAATTCCCCATCTGCCTTACGAATTGGCCGTAATTGAGTGGAGTAGTGATAAAGTGAAAAATGACCCGCCAAAAGCTGACACATTTACCTGCCCGCAATCGCTGCGCTCAAGCGCTGGTAGGCGGGGGCCGGCAGGCAAAGTTCAAAATGAGGAACCTGCGGTTTTACCTGAACCAGATAAGCAAGAATCATCAGCCTCAACGCCTAAACTGCAAGAAGTTCAGTCTAAGTGGAATCAAATTTTGTCTTTGGTTAGGCCGCAGAATCACAGCGTTGAAGCCTTATTAAAGGCTGCTCGGCCAACTAAGCTGGAAGGCAATACGTTAATGATTGAAGTTTTTTATCCATTTCATAAAAGCCGTTTGGAAACTGAACGTTGTCGTTTACTGGTAGAGGAGGCAGTTGAAAAAACTCTTGCTCAAAAGACCAGAGTTTGCTATGTTCTTTCTAACAAGCTAAAACCGGTTATAAAGAAAAAAGCCCAACCGCTAAGTATTGACCCAACTGAAATCTTAAGTCAGGCAGCTGAAGAAATTTTTAACAATTGAGTTCCGGAATTAGATCGGGACAAGAAAGGAGGTGTAAATATGGCCTTAGATAAACTAAAACAATTAGGTAATTTAAAAAACTTGCGCCAGCAAGCAATGCAAATGCAGCAGCAGTTGGCTCAGGAGGAAATCAGCATTGACCATAAAGGCGTTCGCATAGTGATCAGTGGTGATCAAAAGATTAAAACCTTAGAGGTTGATCAGGTTGCTTATCCGCGGATTTTAGAAGCAGCTAATGAAGCAATTAAGCGTTCACAAATGATGGCCGCTCAAAAACTGGCTGAGATGAGCAAAGGCGGCGGTTTTGACGCATGAAACTTCCGGTTGCGATTCAACGCCTGATTAATTCATTGGAAAAATTGCCGGGTATTGGTCCAAAAACCGCCCAGAGGTTGACTTTTTATTTATTGAATGTTCCTCAGACGGAATTGGACACTTTTGGCCAGGCAGTTAGTGGTTTAAAGAAAAATACTCACATTTGCCCGCTTTGTTTTAATGTTGATGAGTTGGAGCCTTGTTCAATTTGTCAGGATCGTTCCAGAAATCAAACAGTGATTTGTGTGATTGAACAGCCGTTGGATATTTTGGCGATTGAAAAAACCGAAGCTTTTAATGGCTTATATCATGTTTTAGGCGGGGTGATTGATCCCTTGAATAATATTGGTCCTGACGAACTTCATATTAATGAATTGCCATTGCGTCTTAAAAACAGCCAAGTAAAAGAGGTGATTTTGGCCACTAACCCGACAATGGAAGGCGAGGCGACGGCGATGTATTTACAAAAACTAATTAACGAAAAACTCGGTACAGCTATCAAATTAACCCGGATTGGCCGGGGTTTGCCGACTGGTGCGGATTTAGAATATGCTGATGCGGCTACGCTTTTAAAAGCGCTTGAAGGAAGAAGAGAATATTAAAAACTTTCTTGCTTGTAATCTTCTAATTTAGTCCCTATCATATATTTATGCTAACTAAAACGCCAAAGCCGGGCGGAGGTATTACCGGTGATGTTTTTGGCCAATTGATGAAAACGGTTAAGCAAACCGGCAAAACCGCTAAAAGTCAATTGGCGCCCGCTAAGTTTTTACAAGCAGCCACTCAACAGTTTGGCGGCGGTTTGGGGGTAGGGGAAAAGAAAGCAATTCCTCCGGTCCAGTCGCCTATAGGTGAACAGGAAATCCAGGGGATGCCGGTAACTGATTTGACCAATCAGCAGTTTGATCAAATTAAACGTCAGCGTGATCTGCAGTCAATGCGGCGCTACCGGGAAATTCAGCAGGCGATTGTTCAATATCGTCAGCAAAAACAGCAGGAAGCTCCTAAACAAGTCAGCGGCCAAGCCGGTTTTGAGCCGGAGAGAGCGGGTCAGCCGCCGGCGCCAGTCGAGTCAGCGTCTTTAACGCAACCAACTGCCAAAAAGAAACGAGGGTTTTTTGGCGGCCTTGGCCGGCGTGTTTCTCAACAACAAAAACAAAACTTGGGGACTAGAGAAGTAGGCAAAACGAGGTCCGGATGAAACTTTACAACTCTTTAACTAAAAAAATCGAGCAGTTACAGCCAATAAATCCGCCCAAAGTTACGATGTATACTTGCGGGCCGACAGTTTATGACTATGCCCATATTGGTAATTTCCGGACTTATATTTTATCGGATATTTTACAGCGGAGCTTAACTTTTTTAGGTTATCAAGTTAAAGCGGTAATGAATATTACTGATGTGGGCCATTTGGTTTCTGATGCTGATGAAGGTGAAGACAAATTAGAAAAAGGCGCTCGTCGTGAGCACAAAACTGCTTGGGAAATTGCCGCTAAATATACTGAAATTTTTAAAGCTGATGCCCAAAAATTAAATATCCAACTGCCGGAAATTCTTTGTAAAGCGACTGATTATATTAACGAACAAATTGAGTTGATTAAAACTCTGGAACAAAAAGGCTATACTTACAAAACTTCTGACGGGCTTTATTTTAATACCAGTAAGTTTGCCAATTATGCTCAGTTGGCTCAGCTGGATGCTGCTGGTTTAAAAGAGGGGGCGCGGGTGGCTAAAAATCCGGAGAAAAAACAGCTGACTGATTTTGCTTTATGGAAGTTTTCCCCGTCTCCGCCGGCTGGCGGAAAAAGTCGGGATATGGAATGGGATTCTCCCTGGGGCAAAGGCTTTCCCGGTTGGCATGTTGAATGTTCGGCAATGGCGATGAAGCATCTCGGTGATACTTTGGATATTCATGTTGGCGGCGTGGATCTGAAACCGGTTCATCACACTAATGAGATTGCTCAGTCAGAAGCAGCCACCGGCAAGCCTTTTGTTAAGTATTGGGTTCATGGCGAGTTTATTTTAGCTGATGGTAAAAAAATGAGTAAATCTAAAGCTAATTTTTATAATCTGGCCGACATTGAGGTTAAAGGCTTTAAGCCTTTAAGTTTGCGTTATTTATATCTTAATGCCCATTACCGGACTCATGCCAATTTTACCTGGCCGGCTTTAATGGCGGCGGAAAAGGCTTATAAAAAACTGCTTGATTATATGGCTGGTTTAGCTAAATCGCGGTCAGCTCTAACCCAAGAACATTTAAACAAGATTGATGGGTTTAGTCAGCAGTTTCGTGATTTAATTGCTGATGATCTTAAAATGCCTGAAGCTTTGGCATTGGTTTGGCAAGTGGTGAAAAGCAATATTCCCAACCAGGACAAACGCGATTTGCTCTTGGATTGTGATCAGGTGCTGGGATTGAATTTGGCGGCTGGTTTAATGTCTGAAAAAGCCGTTGTTCCTTCGGAAGTGCGGCAGTTAGTTGATGAGCGCGAAACTGCGCGTCAACAGAAAGATTGGTTTAAGTCCGACCAACTGCGCCGGAAAATTACTCAGCTTGGCTGGCAGGTTGAAGATACTTCTGCTGGTCCAAAACTCAAAGCCAATAGTTAAGCCTAAACATGATTTATCAGGATCGGATTTATGGCCAGATAAAAATCACTGAACCAGTGGTTTTAGAGCTGATTGACAGTTCTGCGCTTCAGCGCTTAAAAGGCGTTGATCAATGTGGTTATTATGAGCCCTATGCGTCCGGTACGGCTCACAGTCGTTTTGAACACTCGCTTGGCGTGTTTATATTGCTAAAAAAGTTTGGCGCTGATTTAAAAGAACAGTTGGCCGGCTTGATTCATGATGTTTCCCACGGAGCTTTTTCCCATTGTATTGATTATGCTTTGGATGAGGGTTCACCCAAAAAACACGATCACCAGGACAATATTTTTGCCGAATTTGTCAAACAAACCATTATCCCGGCAATTTTAGCTAAGTACGGTTTTAAGGTTGATTATATTTTGAATGAGGCCAATTTTCCTTTAAAAGAAAGAGATCTGCCGGATCTTTGTGCTGACAGGATTGACTATTCTTTAAGAACTGCTTTGATTTTTGGTGAGGTAGAGAAAAAACTGATCAATGGTCTTGTGGATAACTTGTCAGTGGAAAATAAGCACTGGGTTTTTAAAGATTTTAATCAAGCTAAAGCCTATGGTCAATTGTTTTTACGTTTAAACCGCCAACATTATGCCGGTTTTACTTCTGCGTTGATGTTTCAGACGGTGGGCGATTTTCTTAGATATGCTTTGCAAAGAAACTATATTGAGGCAAGCGATCTTTATACTACTGATAAACAACTATTAATTAAGGCAAAGGCGTGGTTAAAGAGCGACAAAAAATTAAGTTTATTGTGGGAGAGAATGAATAACCGAATTAAGGCAGTTCATGACCCAAAAGACTTTGATGTTCAGGTTTTTTGTAAATCAAGGATTATTGATCCTTTATTCAAACAAGGTAAACAAACTCAGCGTCTTTCTGAGCATTTACCCGGTTGGAAAAAAGTAGTTACCCAAGAATCCCGGCCCAAAGAGTACTTTATCAGGTTTGAAAAATAAGCTGGTATTTTAAATTTAATTATGAAGATTAGTATAATTGGATCATCAGGAAGCGGAAAAACTTATTTAGCCAGAAAATTATCTGAAAAATATAAAATCAAACACAGCAATTTAGATTATGTGTTTTTTAAACATGTAGTTGATAAAAGTAGAATAGAATTGTCTGAAAAAGAGTGGAAGAAAAACCTTGACAAGCTTCTTGAAAAGGACAGTTGGATTATTGAGGGAGTTAATCCTTTGGTTGAGGTATTAGAGAAAGCAGATAAAA
>JAHJAY010000029.1 GCA_018813815.1 Patescibacteria group bacterium
CCTTCAGCGGCTTTGGATATTGTCGGCGATTTGGAAGTCAATGGTTATGCGACCGTATCCTCTTCCCTGGCTTTGGGCAGTTCTTCTGCGGCAGCCGGACCGGGACATTTAACCATGAGCGGGAACCTAATTGCCAACGGTTCCTGGACAGCCGATGGAGTAACAATTGTAAATGATGGCGGAACGATTGAAGCTGATTCCTTAACCCAGAATGATGTTGATGAGACTGAGCTGGCTTCAACCACTGTTGGAGCCGGATCCTATGGTTCAGCTACCCAGGTGGGTACCTTTACGGTTGATGCTGACGGCAGACTGACTGCAGCCGGAAACACGACTATCACCGGTGTTTCTCCAGTTGGTTCGGCTTTAACCAGTGCCTATATCTGGGTTGGTAATGTCAGCAACCTGGCGGCGGCAGTTAATCCGGGCGGAGATGTAGAAATATCCAATACCGGAGTCACTACTATCCAGGCTGATGCGGTAACTTTGGGGACTGACACTATTGGAAACTATGTTGCCAGCATTACCGGAGGATCAGGCATCTCTTCAACCGGAGCAACCAGTGGGGAAAACATCGCTCATACCCTATCCCTTGGAGCCCTTACTGCTGACTGGGATGCTGGCGGTTATGAAATCAGAAGCAGTACTTTTGAGTCTGATGTGGTTACCGGAACAGCACCATTAACTGTTGCTTCAACTACTTTAGTTACCAATCTTAACGCTGATCTCTTAGACGGCTATAGCTATAATAACCTCCCTTATGACAATTATGGAGATTGGGATCTTTTTACTGATGGAGTCGAGCAGGATTCAATCACTACTGGAGAAGATGTTGGTTTTGACTCAGGTACGGGTATTAATGTCAGCTGGGATGCCTCCAGAGATGTTGGTTTTTCCTTTGACTGCTCTGATGTAGACGGAAGTGGAATCTCCTGTAGTGGAGAAACCCTTCAGCTTGGAGCCCTTACTGCTGACTGGGATGCTGGCGGTTATGAAATCAGAAGCAGTACTTTTGAGTCTGATGTGGTTACCGGAACAGCACCATTAACTGTTGCTTCAACTACTTTAGTTACCAATCTTAACGCTGATCTGCTGGATGGGCAGACTGGAAGTTACTATCTGGATGATACTAATTATGGTTCTTGGACTTTGGCTGGCAGTGGAGGAACTCCTCAAACCATTTCTTCGGGCAATACCGCTACTTTTGCCGGAGGAACCGGAATTACCACTTCAGCCGCAGCAACTGACATCTTAAATCTTTCTTTTGACTCAACTGAAATTGGCACCACCACCTGGTACAACGGCACGGCGGCAACTGACATTATCTGGACTTTTGACGGCGAAACCAATGACGGTACTTTTGGCTTTTATGAAGATGAAGATGCTTTTGCTTTTACCAATGCAAGCGTGGGAATTGGGACGACGAGTCCCGGAGCAAAATTGGATGTAGTTGGAGGACATATAAGAATTGACGATGGTAATGCTATTTATTTTGGTTCTGTAAATAATAATTATCCTCATATAGTAGGAAGCAATACTACTGACCAGCTTATTATTGGAGAGGCAGATTATGCTACTGATGGTCTGATAATTTATATGCAAGGCTATGTCAATTTTCAGGACGGACACAATGACTTTGCTGAATATTTTATCAGTGATGATACAAATACAGATAAAGGTAATATTGTAGCATCCTCCCCCACTAACAGAGAACACATCATTAATTCATTAGGAACAAAGGAAAGCATTATTGGAATAATCTCTACAAATCCTTCTCTAGCGATCCGTACTACTGAAGATCCAAATGCAGTTCCTGTCGCTTTAGTAGGTCGTGTTCCTGTAAAAATATGGTCTTCCGACGGAGCTATTACCAATGGCAACTCAGTTACTTCTTCTTCTATCCCCGGAATTGGTATGAAATCCACCAAATCAGGCCCAATCGTAGGCAAAGCCCTTGAATCAATAGAACATTGGAATCAGCAAAATTGTCCATTGGTTTCTTCTCTGGATTCTATTAGCTGGCCGGAGGATGACGGCAGTAATCCGGCCAAACCATGTTTCCGCCTGCCTAATGGCACTTATGTAGGCAAAATCATGGTCTTTGTTAATGTTTCCTGGTATGACCCGGATGTGTTTCTGACTGACACCGGCGATGTCCGGATTATAGCTGAAACTTATGACGGCGATTTGGGTAATCTGACTGCCGATGGCTTGCGTAATTTAGATTACTGGACGGAAAAAACCGGTGAGGCAGTAAAACGCATCGGCGTATTTGCTGAACTGGCCGTAGGTAAAATCAGGGCCGGATTAGTAGACACCACTAATTTGATTGCCGAAAATCTAGTTGCCGGAAAAGCAGTATTCCAATCAATAACTACTAATAACGCACATATTAATGAGCTAATAGCTACCAATATACAATCTAATAAACTCCTCTCTCCCTTAGTCGAAACCGACAATCTGATAGCACGGACTGTTGAAACAGAAATGATTAAACCAATAGCAGATAAGGATCTTATCCTGCAAATTCGAAATTCAAAATTCGAAATTCAAAATGAAAAACAAGAGGAGCTATTTGCTTTAGACCCGACCGGCAACGCTACTTTTAGTGGCGAGATTACGGCTGACAGCGGTCGCTTCCGTAAACTTTATGCTGATGAAATTGAAGGCCTGGAGGCCAAAGTCGGCACTTTAGCGGCGCAAACAATTGTTAACCAATATTATTATGAAGATTCGACTGAAGAAAAATCGCTAGAACCGCCTGAAGCGCCGGAAATTGATTTGGGAACCTGGGAAGCCAGTGGTTCCGGCTCTTATCTGGATATTGCCGGCATTGACGCAGAAACCGGCTTATTCTCTGAATTCTTAGCAGTTTTAGGCCAAGCTTCAATTGTCAATCTGGAAGTGACTAACAACTTAGTGGTTATGGGTATAGTTGACATTATGGCCGGCAAAGTAACCATTAATGACGCTGGTAATGTTTATATAGAGGGTGATTTAACTGTAAACGGCAGACTAGCCGCTAATAATTTAGAAACACGGGAAGCCACAGTTTCCGCTAGTTTATTTGCCAATTTATTAAAACCAATTAATGGCAATCTGGCTGTTCAATTAGATGAAATTCAAAATTCGAAATTCGAAATTAGAAATTCACTTGGCAACGAAGTGGCAAGTGTAAATGCCAGCGGCAGTGCAAATTTTAAACAATTAAAAATCGCTACCGCCGAATCTATCCAATCCGGAAATTTGCTTCAGCCGGAAATTACTACTAATGCCACCACCGGCCAGGCAGTTTTGCCGGCTCTGGAGACAACAATCACCATTAAATCGCCTTTTATTACAAATGAATCATTGGTTTATATCACGCCCGAAAGCGACACTCAAAACCAGGTGCTTTATGTAACTGCTAAAGCAATGGGCGAATTCAAAGTAGCCATTAATCAAGCCATCAATCAAGATGTTAAATTTAATTGGTGGGTGATTAACTGACGAAGTCAGTTAATAAATTGACCTAATTATTAATTTCTAATTACTAACTAATGACTAATAACCAAATACCAATAAACAAGAACAGACAGTTCGATTTAGAAGAAAGAACGGCTAAATTTGGTGAAAAAATAATTGAGCTTACCAAAAGCTTACCTAAAGACGAAATAACAAAGCCGTTAATTAATCAGCTCGTTAAATGCAGTACAAGCGTTGGCGCTAATTATTGTGAGGCCGATGATGCAGAAAGCAGAAAAGACTTTAAACATAAAATTGGAATTTGCAAAAAGGAGGCGCGAGAAGCAAAACATTTTTTGAGAATGATGGCAAAAGCTGTTCCAGAAGTCACTGAAAGAACTCGCAAATTATGGACAGAAGCCAAAGAATTAAATTTGATATTCAATTCTATTTACAAAAAGCTGTAAATTGGTCATTGATTAATTGAAATTTAATTAGAAATTAGAACAATTAAAAATTAGTAATTTTTATAACGGAGGTTTTATGCTACAATCTTATAATCTGAAACAAGGAGAGGCTATGTTCAAAACAAACAGCACTCCTGCCCTTTCCAAAATTATCAATTGGGGTATTGTTGGTCTTAGCTTTACCCTGCCATTATTCTTTCTGTTATTTACAGCTGATGTATTCTTTTTTAACAAATTCAGTTTGTTAATCGCCGGAACTTTAATCCTCAGCGCTTTATGTGTAGTTAATAGTCTGAAGAATAAACGTTTTACTTTCACTTTGGGAGTTTTTGACTTGCCAATAATTGCTCTGGCGGCAAGTAATTTATTGTCCTTATTACTAAGGACACCTAATAAAAGCGCCGCCCTGATAGGTGAAGCCGGAGTGATTTTAGGACTGACCGTCTTTTATTTTCTGGTCAGCAACCAGTTAAAAAAGAACTGGAAACCAGCCTTAACTGCCCTGGTTATTTCAGCCGGCCTTTTATCTTTGGTAACTCTTTATCAATTTATTGGCGTAGGTGAAGCTTTTTTCAGCAACACGATTTTTGCAGCCAAAAGCTTTACTCCCGCCGGCAACCTGTTAACCTTGGTCAGCTTCCTGATTATCAGTTTGATTTTGACTTTACGGCTGGCACTTACCAATAAGCTGGTTTTTAACAAAACCATGCTCTTTGTGGCGGCAGGAATCCAAGTATCCGCCTTAATTCTCGGCATCTACCAAATGTTTCCGGGACAGACGGCGGCTTTAAGACTGCTGCCTTTTTCCGCCGGCTGGCAGATTGCCATTTATGCTTTTAAACAATCGCCGCTTTGGGGTGTTGGGCCGAATAATTTTTTAAGCGCTTTCACTCTCCATAAACCTTTAAGTTTAAACTTCGGTGATTTATGGACAATGCGCTTTTTGCAATCCAGCAACTACCCGCTCCAGCTATTAACCACCTTGGGCTTATTTGGTTTAATCAGCTGGCTGCTATTAGTTTTAGTTGTAATCAAAAATTTTAAAAAGCACTCCCAAAGCAAACAAAATAAAACTTTACTTTGGGTAATTATCGCCAGCTTGGCCTTACAGTTTTTAGCGCCGACTAATATTCTCAATCTATTTGTGCTTTATCTTAGCTTAGGAATATTAGGACGAAAAACCGGTAAAACTGTTAGCTGGAACCAGCCGCAAAATAATCATCTGGATTGGTTAATACATGCCGTTGGCGGCGCTTTAATAATGATTATGCTCACGCCCTTATACTTCTTAGGCAGAAGTTATGCGGCTGAATATTATTTTAAAGCCTCGTTAAAAGCCGCTGCCAGAAATGACGGTAGCGCTACTTATAAACTGCAGTTAAAGGCGCTGGGTTTAAACCCACGGCTGATGAATCTAAAAATCGCCTTTTCTCAAACCAATCTGGCTTTGGCTCAGTCACTGGCCAATCGGACTAATCCTTCCGATCAGGATCGACAAAACATTGTCCAACTGATTCAACAAGCTATTGCTGAGGCCAAACAAGCAGTGACAATTAACCCGGAAAATATCATCGCCTGGGAAAATCTGGCGCTGATTTACCGTAATTTAATTAATTTTGCGGAAGGCGCTGATCAATGGGCGCTGGCGGCTTTTACGCAAGCAGTTAAACTTGATCCGGGCAATGTTAACTTGAGAATTCAGCTTGGCGGGCTTTATCATGCTCTTCAAGATTATGATAGCGCTCAAAGAGTGTTTGAGCAGGCAATTACGGTTAAGCCGAATTATGCCAATGCTTATTATAATTTGGCGGTAACTCTGCAGGAACAAAATAAGTTGGAAAAAGCCGCTTTGGCCTATCGCCAAACCCTTAATTTATTACCGGCTGATTCATCGGAAAGAGCTGCGGTAGAAACCCGGTTGGCGCCGATTGAAGAACATTTCCGGCAAGCGGCTGAAGAGGCAAAAACCAAAGAAGTCTCAGCGCAAACTTTAACTGAACCTGAGCCGGTTCCGCAAAAACCGTCCGGCTTTGAACCGATTATTCTGGATGAGGAAAAAGCGGCACCGCCCACGCCTAAAGAAGCAACTGAGGCGGCCAAACCAACGGAATGATTCTATAACCTAGTGGCAAAATCTAAGCCATTTACATGGCCATCATTATTAAAATCGCCTGGCTGAAATAAAGCATAGTTGCTTAAAATTGTCATAATATCACTAGGCACTGAAGTGGGAGTGGGAACGCTACCTGATTCATCCCAACCGGCTAATCTAGCCAATAACCACCAAAAGGCCTGCCCCTTCATCTTGCAATTAAAACAATGAGAATGGGCACAATAGCCGCCATCATAGGCAGCAGGTAAATTATCGCAACTGTAGGGCTCCGAATGAGAAGTGGCACACCAGTCAAAACACCATAAACAACGATCAATTTCCGGATCATCCAGGTGATTAATTCCTGCCGGATCCCAAGTTTCAATGTCAGCAAAATCAAAAAGCACTTTATTATTAATCCGGCAATATTGCCGGATTTGTTCATTACGTTGATGTAAATTACCATCGCTTCCGCTTCCATCTAAATGACCAGTCATATAAATAAAAGTTACCTCCGGATAATCCTGCTCTAACTGATTCATTGCCTGAAGATAAGTATTAATACCAGCGACAGTATTGCCAGATACACCACCACACCACGACCACATAACGATATTTCTATCATTATGTTCCCAATCAAGATACTCACGTGTAGGTACTACCCAACTTACATCTCCAGAGTCACCGAGATCATCTCCCCGTTCAATAATTGATAAATAACCGGGCGTAACTGTTGGCGGCGTATAAGTTCCGTGAGTTGCTTGAGTGGTAAAAGTGTAAGGCGATTGATTAAAATAATTCATCCCGCTGATAATCTGACCGCCATGAGAAGTATGACCATAATAAATCCTGAACTGATCTTTAACAGTTTCAATCCATTGAACTGGAATCTGATTTAAGCCAGTATTATTATGATCAATTATTAACGGCGTTGATCGCGGCGCAGCTAAACTATTTTTAGGGAAAACGCAGGCAAAAATCAAACTACAGAACAAAACCAACCCGCAAACTGCTTTTTTAATAGCTATCATTAGTTATGATTGTAGCACTTTGCCGCGGAAATTATCGTCAGCTGCGGCTTTATGAGTCGCCCGGCAAATGGGACAACGAACCGGCGGCTTTAAATCTTTTTGCTGATAAAATTCCTGTTCGCCAATTGTCCAGGCAAATTCTTGAGCACAATCTTGACACTTGATAATTTTATCTTTCATTTGTGGACCGTGCCGGACTTGAACCGGCCACCTTCGCCATGCCATGACGACGCTCTACCAGATGAGCTAACGGCCCAAAATTTATTTATTCTATACTCTTCTTACTATTTCTTCGCCTAACAATTGTAACTCAAGCTGAATGCTGGTGTCAAAATAATTAACTACACAAACTCCTTTGTAATTTTTCTTCTTAGTCTTTTTTCCAATTGTTCTTTTATCTACTCTTGGTTTATAAAAGAGAGATTCATCAATCCCAGTAACTCTTATCCAATACTTTTTAAGTTTTTCTAAGTCTTGGTCTGCCCGACAAAGAATATCTACTCTATACTTAGAGGAATCAGTTTTAAAAAGTTTTTCCAAAGATCTTAAGAAGAATTTAATCGTTTCCGGATCAGAACTGCCAAATCTGAGAAATCTAGTCGAAGGGTGCTTGGCCCCTTCGGCTAAATAAAAAATAGCCAATATGAGTTTCAAAACTCCGTTATCAATGTACTTAAGAAGATGAAGGTTTTTTTGCCTAAGGTCTCCCAAAAACTTTGCTCTTTTTTCTCGATTAACTGAAACCGCTAATTTTAAAGCCCGTGATAAATTATCAAAATTTAATTGTTTGACTTTATCTTCATAAAATTTTGGCAATTTAACGCCGCGACACCAATAAGAAAGGGTGCTTTTAGGAATACTTTTCCCAATCTTCTTTCTTATCTCAGAATAAGTAAGGCCCTCAGAACGAAACCGCCTGGCAAGCTTCCTATCTTTTTCCTTCCATCGCATTAAATAATTGTACCCCGAAAGATTTCCACGCGCAAGAAGGAAAGTTCATAAGTTTTTTGTGGACCTGGCCGGGGTCGAACCGGCTACCTCACCCATGCGAAGGGTGCGCTCTACCAATTGAGCTACAGGCCCAATATGGCAATTTTACTAAAAACCCGGCATTTTTAAAAGACTAATTATTTTAAATACGCTAGAGGATCTTGAGCCACGCCGTTTTTGTGAACTTCAAAGTGAAGGTGAATACCGGTGCTTCGGCCAGTGCTGCCCATTTGACCGATGGCCGTTCCCCGGTTAACTGTTTGACCAACAGCAACATAAATTTTACTCAAGTGACCGTAAAGAGTAGTAAAACCATTACCGTGATCAATAATCACTCGGTTGCCATAACCAAACCGGTCGGGAAAACCAGCCACAATCACCTTACCGCTATCAGCGGCCACTATGGCAGGCGCGGCTTTATTAGCAATGTCCAGGCCCCGATGATACCAAACAAACCGCTGGGAAATATTACCGCCGGTTGGCCAAACAAATTGACCGGTAGCGGAAACCACACCAGCATCAGGCGTTTGGGCAATATAGGCTGGCCGTTCCCAAGGTTGCTGCTCAGGCATAACCCCATCAGGCACAATTAACAACTGACCGGCCACTAAAGCAAAAGTCTCATCATTGGCAAAATCATTAAAAGGATAGTCAACGATTGCCTGAGGGTTAGCATCATATTTTTTGCCAATTGAATAAATGGTTTCACCCCGGCGAACCTTATGTGACACTCCGGTAACCGGCAAAATTTTAATTTCATCGCCCGGCTTAATAGCATTAATGCTGGTTAAATCATTGGCCCAGCGGATCGTGTCAGTGTCCACGCCGAACTTTTGGCTAATAGCTGACACTGTATCGCCTTCTTTTACCAGATAATTAATAACAGTAGCCCGAGGCTTCACGGAAATTAAAGTAGTTAAACCACTGGCTTCAAAACTCCGGCTGCCCATTGCCTGACCGCCCAGCTCTATTTCTTCCCAAGGATTATAAGCCAACCCGGGAATATTGTTGCCAATTAACGGCGCTAATAAAATTCCCAAAACCACTAAACCGGCCATGCTTGAATGGAGAAACGGCCGGGCATAACGGCCACGCTTAACCATTAAGCCGCCAACCAAAAAATCCTTAAATACTTCGAACCGCTGAAAGGTAAAAACCAGTCTTTTTTTAAAATAGTTTAGTAAAAATCGGCTGAATTCAAATATTTCCTGCCAAAGCGGTAATTTTTTCATAAAAAATACTTCTCAACCCATTATCCTAACATAAAAACCGGGGTTAGTCACACCTGGAAGGGTCATCTTGAAGTCTCCACCAAACCATTTTCCAAAAACCATTATTATCTACATTAGAATCAGACATAAAATAACACATCCCGAAAATGTGACAATAACAACCATCGGGATTTGGGGTTGGTTTTGGAATAATAGGCTCTACCTCGGGTGGTTTTGACGACGGCTCAGAAACCGGCTTTGGTGGTTCCGAGGGTGATTCTGACGGCTCAGAAATCTCTGGCGGCAGAGGCGGCTCACAACATGACCTATATATATTACCCTCAAGCGCAGTATAGGTTTTGATTTTACCCGACGGACAGTTGGCATCGCATGTGGCTTGTGCCACACAACTACCGCTCTTAACCTGAGGAAAACTGTACCCAGCTGGTACATCACACTCTTCTAGAGAAACAACCGGTTTCGGCCTAGGTGTGGAAGTTATCGATTGCGGCACTGGTTTGGCAAGACCAGGTGGTTTACCTATACAATAACGGTCATCGCTTCTGACTTTATCTTTAGAGGGAATCTCCTCAGTTTCAAACCAGCTACAACGGGTTCTTGCAACATTTATACCAAGTTGATCTTTTAATTTTTGCCGAAAATCAGGCTTATCGCAAAAGCAGATTCTTGCTGGTGGTTCTGATATCGACCTGACCGGACATTCCCAGCAATGACCTTTAGGCTGACAATCACCGCAAGCCACATTACACTCTTCTTTTGTTTTAAAAGTTCCGCCTAGACAATAAATCGTAGGCGTAATTTGAAGAGTCGGTTTACGCTCACAACACACCAAACCATCCAACTCACACTCAGTTTGAGTAATCATAGTATCAGGGTCACAATATGAAGCATTCATACAGCTATCACAAGGAATTAGAATTTTTTCATCCTTTGGAGTGATTGGTGCTTCAGGGCAAAACCAACAGCCATGTTTATCCAACTCACAGCTGGTCCGGCAAGGCAGAGCCATATCACAGTCTTTACCGGTGCTATATTCACACTTAATTGGTTCAGGAGAAAGTATTGTTTTAGGAATAGTTTTAGGAATAGGAGTAGTTGTAAGGGCAGGCTCGGGTTTAGGGGTAGTTTTGGAAGTAGTTTTAGGCTCAGTTTTAGGGGCTGGAGAAGGTTTAATTTTAGATCCAAAGTCAGGCTCAGGTGGCTTAGTTACTTGAGTGACTGGTTTTGATATGGTTGGCGGCTGAGTGACCGGCGGAGGAGGTGGAGTAACCGGATTACTGCCACCGCCATCATCCACCACCGCAAAAGGCAATTTGACTCCCCGCTGAACCAGGTTCCTGGTTATGGGAATAACCAGAGAAACCAGAACTACACCTATTAAGAGAACAATGTTGGCAATACCGCGTTGGGGTTTCATCCTACAGTCATTGTAGAACAATTAAAAGTAAAATAACAAGCCGCTTAGCCCGCTTTAAGGCTTTTTAAAAATTCTTTATTGGTTTTGGTTTTGCTCAATCGGTCCAAAAACAATTCGGTCCGCTCGTTCTTACCCAAAACATCAATCATTCGACGCATAAGAACAACCTGCTTATAATCTTTTTCATCATAAAGTAAATTTTCCTGCCGGGTACCTGACTTTTGAATGCTGATTGCCGGAAAAATCCGCCGTTGTTCTAAGGCCCGTTCCAAATGAAGCTCCATGTTGCCCGTGCCTTTAAATTCTTCATAAATCAACTCATCCATGCGTGAACCGGTCTCAATCAGAGCCGTTCCAACGATAGTCAAAGAACCACCCTTTTCAACATTTCGAGCCGCGCCAAAAAAGTGTTTGGGCGGATAAAGAGCGGCCGGATCAAAACCGCCGGACAAAGTTCTACCGGAGGTAGGAATCGCTAAATTATAAGCCCGGGCCAAACGGGTAACGGAATCCAGTAAAATAATTACATCATTACCCTGCTCCACCAAACGTCTGGCTCGCTCTAAAGCCAGCTCTGCCATTTTGGTCTGACGCGTAGCCGGCTCATCAAAGTTAGAAGCAATCACCTCACCCTTAATTGACCGACTGATATCAGTTACTTCTTCAGGCCGCTCGCCTACCAAAACTGCCATAATTATCATCTTGGGATGATTGATGGCTATACCATGAGCAATCTCTTTCAAAATGGTAGTTTTACCGGCCTTAGGCGGCGATACAATTAAGCCCCGCTGGCCTTTACCAATCGGCGCCACCAAATCAATCACCCGTGTAGATAAAGTTGCCTGATCAGTTTCTAAAACAATCCGCTCATTGGGATAAATCGGAGTTAGGCGGTCAAAAGCAGGTCGATCAGCCATTTGCTCAATCGGTTGATTATCAACACCAATAACTTTTAACAGACCCCAATATTTCTCATTAGCCTTAGGCCGCCGAGCCAAACCATTTACTAAATCACCCGGGCGCAAACGGAAACGCCTAATTTGAGAAGCAGAAATATAAATATCTTTATCCGAAGGGGCAAATTCCGGCCGCAATAAACCATGACCCTCAAGGGTAGTATCTAAAACACCACTTACCTCTTCAGTCGGCAAACCGGCATCAGGAATAACCCGGTTGTCAACCATGCCTCTAAAATTATTGTTAGCCGGATTAATGGGCGCAGGTTGAGAAGCAAATGAAGGGGCAACAGATTGTCCAATAACCGGTTTGGGTGCTGAACTGGCCGGTTGACTAACTAATTCATTTACCGTCGCTGAAGCTGTTTTTTTCTTATACGTTGGCATTAAAATCCTCCTTAGAATATTAGTTTTTAGAATAAACCATGCGGTTTAAAATTATAGTCTGCATATCGCAAGGGAGCCTAATCACGACTATAGAAAATGCTTTTCCGGGAAACAGTTTTTTACTTACCAATTTTGAGTAAACCGCAATTGGCTGGTTTTGTCAAGCCCCCTTGGCCTCTCAAAGGAAGGCGATGTGCCTGCCCAACACATCACCCTCCCTTAAAAGGTCAAGCGTGGGCTTGACAAAACCAAGCTATCAATGTTATCAAGTACTTAGAGTCTTGGCTTTCCTGTCCTAAGCCAAGCTCGCCAAAAAAGCATTACTATTCGTAGTGAACTTGTTGAACTAGCGATAGTGATGCTTTTTTTATTTTACCCTATTTTTAGCCCAGCTGTCAATCCTATAGGAAATTTTACCACAAAAAGTCGTTAGCCGATATAAATAAACTACTGCCCTTTCCCTCTATAAATAACAATAAATTCTTAAAATTCAAATCATTGTGGAAAACTTAGGAAAAGTCGGATACAATCTGCTTAAATGGCAGGAATGGAAGTTTTTCAGTCAAGATTTGAGTCCATTGGAAGCTCTCCTTGTTTTGCTCCGGCTAAACCAATTGTCTTTAAAATTCATTGAGAAATTATATCCTATAATACTAAATAAGGCAAGTTGGGGGTTAAAATCTATCCAATCCAGCATAAACGGCCACTGGATTGATTTGTTGTTATTTCAAAAATTGACTGATCACTTGACGGACTTGGCGGAAATTATCAGGGCTGATAATTTTAGTGTAGCCTAGCTTGCGCGCTTCTTTAGCCCGCTTTTTCAAATTACCTACCCGACGGATTTCTCCCAATAAACCGACTTCGCCAATAACCGCTGACTTGGCAGGTAAAGCTTTGTTTTTAAATGAAGAAGCAATGGCTAAACAAACCCCTAAATCTGCGGCCGGCTCTTCAATCCGCAAACCGCCGGCAACATTAACATACACGTCCCAGCTGGCTAAATTCAAACCACAGCGCCGGGTTAAAACTGCGGTCAACATTTGCAAACGGTTGCGGTCAATACCATTAGCCACCCGACGCGGCATGGCTAAAGTTGTGGACGCGACCAAAGCCTGAATCTCCACTAAAACCGGCCGGCTGCCTTCCATAGTCGCCACCACTACACTCCCGGGAATCGCCGCTTGTTTTTCTTCTAAAAAAATGTCTGAAGGGTTGGTTACTTGTTTCATCCCGGTTTCATCCATTTGAAAAATGCCGACTTCATCAACCGGACCAAAACGGTTTTTGCGGCCGCGGAGAATCCGAAAATCATGCTTTTTATCACCTTCAAGCTGTAAAACCACATCCACTAAATGTTCAAGCACCTTAGGTCCGGCAATCTCGCCTTCTTTAGTAACGTGACCAACTAAAAAAATGGCCACATTGGTCTTTTTGGCTACTTGTTGCAAGCGAAAGGCTGATTCGCGAATCTGGCCGACACTGCCGGCCATGCCGGTTAAATCATTGGTAGTCATGGCCTGGATGGAATCCACAATCGCCAGCTTCGGCTTGGCTTGTTCAATTACCCCACAGGCTATATCAACATCAGTTTGGGGAAGAAAGAGCAAATTGTTCAAGACCGGGTCTTTGGGGCTAGATAGACGTTCAATGCGAAGTTTGATTTGTTCGGGCGATTCTTCACCGCAAATATAAAGAACAGGGCTTAGTTTTTTTCCCGACAAGGCTAAGGCCAGTTGGGTTAACAAGGTGCTTTTACCAATCCCCGGTTCGCCGGCCAGCAAAACAATACTGCCGGCCACAATGCCACCGCCCAAAACCCGTTCCAATTCTTCAATTCCGCTTTTAATCCGGCTAAACTTCTTCTGACCAACCTGTTTTAATGAAACCGGCTGAGGTAATGATTTGGAAGTTTGGCGGTTTAGAGATTTAGAACTGCCAGTGGAAACCACGGTTTCGACCAGCGTATTCCATTGACCGCATTGACCGCACTGACCCGACCACTTAGGACTGCTCCACTGGCATTTTTGACAAATAAATTGGGTTGAATTTTTAGCCATAACTATCGATAAATTTGATGACTGCCGAAATTGTAAAAAATTACTTGATTATTATTTTTAAAAGCAAATATAACCCGTTGTTGATAGTCAAGAGAAAAAGACCAATAATTTGACAGCCTGCCCTTTAATTTATGAGTCTTTAGCGGTTGATTAAAAGGATCTTGTTTGAACAGTTTAATTCTTTGTTGATAGCGATTTTTTTCCGCCCGGCTTAACTTTTTCCACTTTTTAACAAAATTAGTGGTGTAGTGAATTTTTTTTATAGCCATTACTTATTATGGTAATTTTGTAGTAGTCTTTCCGGCTCGGAATTCTTTTTCCCCTTCTTTTATTAGACGCAAGGTCGTTTCCTCTTCCCATTTTCGTTTAATTGTCATCAGCTGATTAAGGACTTTTTCGGCCACTAGAGCGCCAACCGGTTTATTGTGCCGCAATAAAATAACCGGCTCCCCCTTTTTCTGAGAAGTTTTTAAAATCCCTAAATAATCTCGCGGCAATTCAGAAATCGGCACAGTTTGGGATAAAGAATAATCACTCATTTTATACCTCCGTGATTATTTTAAATTACAAAAAATCTTTTGTCAAATCTTATGAAAAATTATCGCGTTAATAAAGTTCAACAACTTCACAGCCGGCTGGAGAACAAACAGCTGCTTGTGGTAACAACCTAATCGATACACCCCCATTGGGTTCAATTTTTATTTGATAGTGCGAAAACATTGAAGTTTGACTCGTCCAGGCTTGCTCAAGACCAATCGGATTTAGTAAACCGCCGGGAACCCAAGGGAAACTGTTGACGCTTCTACCACTTCCGGTTAAATCGAGCTTATCAGCTCCCGGATGCAATACCCTAATAACAATATCTTCATCAATTGGCCAAAGACTATCTGTGCCTGGTTGAAAAAAACTTAAGGAGCCATCTTGATTTCTTTGATATTCAACTAAAACCAGCTGTGAGTCGCCGGTCAATTGTCCGCGGGTATCAAAAAATTGTCCACCAATAGCACTACTTAAAACCAAAGGTGTTCTTTGGCCAATTGGAATCTCTCCCCACCCCATGCCAGTTTCACCAGCAACTAAATCGTCCCCATTAAACTCCCAAGCAATACCATAGCCACCAGCAGGATTAGCTTCAGCCAAACCAACACAAGTCTCAAGGGTTTCTCCATAAACATCGGGCGCTTGAGGTAGAGACTGATAACGCACACCCCCTCTTGAATATTGCGGAGCGGCAATCACCATCGCCTCCTGGCTAAGTGGCACATACCAAGCATAAGCTGTACCCGCCACTGCAGTAACTAGACCAAGGGCTTCGATCAGTGGCGTATAAACTTCAATATAGCCATAAAGTGAACTAAGTTTATCGGGCGAACTTAAAACCCGCCAATAGCCCGGACCCGAACCAACCCTTTCTAATAAAACTTGTGAATCATACCAGAAATAAGAAGGGGCTGTTTCACCTAAACCAACCCAAGCTTTCAAATTCATAGCAGTAGCGATTTGGCTGCCTTCAATCCGGGTAAATTCCATTGCCCCCTCAGTATTCATCCGAGCATAAACACCACTCTCGTGTGACCGGCCAGCTAACCGAGTTAGCTCAGTCAAAGCCGCTTCAGCAGTTTCAACTTCACCTAATTGTGCCTGAAGGCTGGCAAACTCCTGCTCAGAAATTAAAGAAGTAAATACTGTTTCAGCGCCGGCTTCGGCAACCGCTACAACTGCTGGGGCTAAGAGCTCTTCAGCTGAAACAGCCACACCCCGAGGTTTTATCATTAAAACATCAACAATAAGACCAGTTTCATCATAAACAAAAGCAACCGCTTCATGCATGGCGACATTACCTAAAAAGGCTTGACCAGCGGGATCATGTAAAAGAAAGTTTGCCCAAGCCTGAGCTCGTTCTACAGAGTTAAACGCGCCAAAAAGGCGGGTTAAACCAGGTTGGGCATGTCCGCTTGCAAGTCCATATTCTGCTGAAGCAAAAGTTTCTCGTAAAGCGGCAGTAAAAGTATCCAGGGAAGCATCTGACCGGACTTGAACTTGGCTGTCAAAAGTAGCGTCGCCTCGACCACCCAAAGGCAATTGATTACCAGTAAATAGACTTGAAGGCATACCAGTATCCCGATGAACTAAAATATTAAAACTTTGCCCTTCAGCAAAACCAAGCCTGGCTGCTTCAGCTGCATTAGCAGCCGCAGCCGCCTGATTGTTCGCCAAATATTCTGGCAACCCAGGAATTGATTGGATCACTTCAGCGGAAACTGTTTGACCGACCCAAGCGGTTGTATCAAATGTAGATAGATCAATTACACTGGTAATTACGCCGTCAGGGCCCCAAACAGCCAACACATGCATTTGCTGAGTAACATGATCAAAATAAGTTGCCACTACCGGAACCCTGCCCTCAATCATTTGATGTAATCGCTGGGCATCATGAACTGCTTGAACAATAGGGTTAGAAGAAAAAACCTGCCTATCAATATATTCAACTGCTAAAGCCAGCTCAGGATTAGCGGCTATTTCAGCTACTGTTCCGCTGGCAGCAGCAGCATCTAATTGGGCCTTAACTCCTTGAGCACCACACCCGGTTAGACCGGCCCCTTCATTAGTGTGAGTAGAAACTTCTAAAAATTGAGCATGATCAGCTAAATCACGGTAAAAAGGAGCCGCATTCTCAGAAATTGATCCAGCTAAAGAAGGCATTTCAACCAAAGCGACTTGCCCTTCAATTCCCTGATGAGCCCGAACTAGATTGTGCCGTCCATCAGAACAAGTGGCAACGCAAACTGCCTCTCCGGATTCAAATTTTCGAAACCATTGCTGACGCATCTCCACTGCTACTGGTGAACGATTGGCTTCAATTAAGTCAGCAAGATAAGGATGTGGGGCCAAGACTTCATTTGGGGCGAACCAAAGAGTTTCCAGAACTGAAAGAGCTTCACCGGCCGCAACCCCGCCAACTGGGACTTCAACTGGGGCCTCGCTGGTAGTATTAACTGATGAATCGCCACAGCCAACAAGTAACGAGCAAACAGTAATTACAGCTGTTAAGCGATAAAAGAATTCTTTTGACATTGTTTTAAAAATGAATTACCGAGGAGGCAGAACCCGGAAAAGGCATTTTTACCATAAAAATAATATCCTAACAAGAGGAACTTCTTGCACAACTTTTTAATTTGAAGTAAGATGCCTATATTAAAAAAGTTCAAAGGAGACAATTATGGCTCATAAATGCGACGCGATTGTAGTTACCTGCATGGATTTCCGGATCCAAAAATATGTCCAAGACTGGATCAGTAAAAACCTGGCGGGCAAAACTTATGATCTGATTGGCTATGCCGGCGCCACCAAAGAACTGGATTTGGTTATGGAACAAATCAGCTTATCCAAAGACCTGCACCACATTAACCAGGCGGTTTTAATTCATCATGAAGATTGCGGTGCTTATGGTGCTGAAGATTCTTATGAACGCCATGTCCAAGATTTAAACAAGGCCAAAAACCGGATTCTGGCCAAATACCCGGATTTGCAGGTGGATTTGTATTACCTTTATTTAAGCGGCAAGTTTGAAAAGATCTGATTTACTTTATCTTTTCCTGCAAAGAGGTGTAAAGAGCATCAAGCTCTTTTTCCACTTGTTCCCAGTTGCCCTTTTCCTCACGAATGGCTTTAAAAATCAACCGATAATCCATTAAAATCGTGTCATCGCGGATAACCATCTTGTCTTTTGCCATGATTAGCCTCTCTTGCCGAAAGCGCTTCGCGCATTCAGGCAGACCCGCCTAAATATGTAATTTTTGGCGGGCTTTCATTTTTACTTATAGCCGAGTGGTTTTTTCATCAGCACCAGCCCCAGACTTATCCGGCGCTGTTCAGCGTCAACCGCCTCTACTAAACAGTTAATTTTGTCGCCGACTTTAATTTCTTTTTCCGCCGGAATCTTGGAGATATGAATCAAGCCATCCACTCCGGCTTCCAGGCTTACAAAAGCGCCAAAAGCCGCCAAACGAGTAATTGTACCCTTAACTTTAGCGCCTTCAGCATATTTTTTGCTAATCTTTTCCCAAGGATCACCTTCCAAGCGTTTAATGGATAAAGTCAATTTGCCCGCCTTCTCGTCAATGGCAATCACTTTAACTTTAATTTCCTGCCCCATTTTATAAAGCTTGTCCAATTGATTAACTTTTTCCCAGGAAATTTCACTAATATGCACCAAGCCGTCTAAAGAAAGCTTGGTTTTGGCTGAATCAAGAGTAACCCGGACAAAAATACCAAAAGGCGCCACGCCGGACACCACGCCCTTATAAGTCTGGTTAACTTTAACTGTTTTAAGGGCTTCTTTTTGATGCTCTAAAATCTCAGCTTCGGAAATGGCTTTTTCAGAAAAGATTAAGCGATTTTTGCTCCGGTCAACCTCAATTACTTTAACTGAGAATGTCTGATTAATTAATTCTCTTAACCGGCCTAAATATTGCCGGCTGAACTGACTGGCCGGCACAAAACCGCGCAGTAAATCAAATTTAACAATAACCCCGCCCTTGTTTAACTCCAGGCCTTTAACTTTAACCGCTTTGCCGGTTTTTATAAACTCTTCTACCCGAATCCAACGGAATTCATTAGCTGTTTTGCGAAGAGATAACAATACTTGGCCACGGTCATTTTCCGGTTGAGTAACCTGAACCTTGAGCGTATCACCAATGTTAAGAGTGGCAATATAGTCTTGGGCAAAACCATATTCCTTATCCATCACCATGCCTTCAGTTTTAGCGCCTACATCCACTAATAAAACTTTTTTGGAAATATCAGTAATTATGCCCTCGATTTCCTGCCCTCGTTTTAAGCCGCGCAAAGAATATCCGGTTGCCTGGAGCAATTCCTCCATTGTCTGAGGTTCTTTTTTTACGGTCTTTTTTTGTGAAGGTTTAAGTACTTTTACCGGAGCTTTTTTAGCAGGTTTTTTAACTACTTTTTTTGAAGTTTTAGTTGATTTAACAACTTTTTTTACTTTTGTTTTGACATTTGGATTTTTGATTTTTGATTTAGTTTCTGCCATTGATTCATGAGTCTCCTTTCAAGAGAATGAGGTAAGTATAGCAAATGCTTTGGAAAAAATCTAGCGCGGATGGAGATTCAGATCAGAACTACTTTTTTAGCCGGAGAAAATCCTGAAAATTACCTTGGTTAACCAGCTTTAGTTTAGCCTTAGGATAAGTTTCTAAAAACACCTTGGGCTTTTTAAGTCTGTTACTTTGCCACTTAAATTCATAAGCAGAAATTTTCTCTCCCCTAATTTCCAACCAGTCAATCTCTGCCTGATCATAAGTTCGCCAAAAATAATATTGGGCTCGATCCCGTTGATACTCATGGACCTTGAAACGCTCAACCGCTAAAAAATTCTCCCATAGCTGTCCGATATCAATTCGAGAATCAAGGGGTAAAAACTGATCAATCAAAGCATTGCGAATACCCAAATCCCAGAAGTAATATTTTTTACTCTTAACTACTTCTTTACGCAGATTTTTAGAAAAAGCTCCCAGCTCAAAAATAACAAAGCTTTGCTTAAAAAGAGATAAATATCTCCTGACAGTTTTAATATCAACACCTAAATTACCAGCCAATTCATTTAAAGAAACCTCTGATCCAATCTGAAAAGCCAAAAGAATCGCCAGTTTTTTTAGATTTTCCGGGGAAACAATTTCTTTAAGTTCAAGCACATCTTTGAACAAATAGTCCTCAACAATTGATTTCAAATAATCTCGTTTATCTTTAACATTTTTAAGATGCTGAATATAAGGATAACCACCAAAAAGTAGTTGGTCCTCAAGAATCGCAGTTTTTTGATGAGTTTTTAAACCAACCGCAAGCTCTTGAGTAGACAAAGGAAATAAGCGGTATTTTATAGCCCGACCGGTTAAAGATTCTTGAATGCCTCTGGCAAGCATTAATGAAGAAGATCCGGTAACAAAATAAGTTTTTTTAGGAAAAGTGTCAATTAAAATCTTCAGCGATAGCCCAATGTTGGCAATCCGCTGAGCTTCGTCAACAACAACAACCTTAGCCTTATCAACTAAGTGCGATAAAGCCACTTCCGAAGTTGTGCTTAAGGCATCACGCGTTTCTTGAGTATCACCATTAAACCAAAGAATATCTGAACGAGAAATATTTTTGGTCAGTTGCTGTAAAAGAACGGTTTTACCCACTCGGCGCGGGCCATAAACAATGTTTATAAAACCAGGTTTAAGATTATTTTTAATAGTGTCCGTTAAAGTTCTCTTGATCATATCCATAAATTTATACCAAATTTATGGACTCTTGTCAAGATTTTAAATACTAATTTATTGACAAAATCCCGAGGTGGAAACAGCTATATTTGCAAACTATATTTTTCTAAAGCTTTTTTAACCTGACTATCCTTTACTTCCATCCCCGGCAAGTAATTAATTTTTTCGCTGTAATCAATATCTTTAAAATATATTAACTGCGATCGAAATAGCTTCTCATTAAATTCCGTCTTGAATAATTCTCTGGACTTAACAACAACCTGTTTTAATTGGTACTTTTTAAAAATAAAATACAAATCAACATAATCTTTCCACTTGGCCCTTTTTCCCAAAGCAAACGCTTTCATGGCTGCTAAAGTTAACAAATCAGACATAGAAATTATATCTTCAAAGTACTCTAAAAATTTGACAGCAAAAGGATAATGATAAAAAGTCAGTTTTACTTCATCTACCAGAATAGTTAATTCATCTTGACTTTCTATAAATACATGTCCGATTTTATGCTGGCGGCGAAGATTTTTTTTAATCTCATCGGAGTTAAAATGAACATTGGTAAAAAGATCAAAATCAATAGAGCGCCTATGGCCCAACTGCAAAGCAATGGCTGTACCTCCCACTAAACCAAAATCAGAAGAAAAAGTTTTTATTAAAGGCAATAAATCAAGCTGATTTTTATTTAAAACTTTGCGATGCATATTGTTTAAAAAACAAAGTAAAATAATGTTCTATTTGCGGATAGTAATTAGAGCGTTTCCGGTTGACAGTTTTTGAAAAAAGTCTGGCTGCCTGATCAACTGGCACTATTTTTAAATATTGCATGAAATCATCCCAATCACCATAGTTAAGGATATGCTCTAAAACCGCGGTTTCAGATAAACTATCAGCCTTCGTGTCCCAGGCTAAATAAGGTTTGTTTTTAATAATGGTCCGAGCTTGCGCCAGTATTCTTCCCATAAAACTATTTTACCATGCTTAAAAAAATTTAGAAACCGGCGTAGAGCATTAATTTATTGACAAAGTCCCGTGATGTCTTAATCCCGACATTACGTCGGGACACTTTGAAGGTGAAAACATGAAAACAAAAATTAGGCTGATATTGGTGCGGCAAAAACTTCGATTAAAGAAACTGGTAAGAATAAATCCGTATATTTATTACGAGCTGTTAATCCAAAGACTTGTAAAGGTAAAGCAACACGTGTTGACAAACCTGGTGCTGAATCATCTCCAACCAGAATCTCTAATACATCATCAGTACAAGTTCCACACAAAAATAACAATTGAAAAACCTCCATATTAGGGGTACCAGTAGGATCGCTATCAAGAAACCTTTGTAAGTGATCTTTAAATCTCTCCATTATAATAAAAACCTACTTTCCCTTAGCTGGAAAACAAAAACAAATTAGGAATATTACCAATTCTCAAACAATCAAATCCTGAATAACCGAAATAATCCACCATCGGTTTATGTCCTTGCGGCGAGCTTAATTGGGGTGGAATTTCTCCTTCACCATCCCACAAACCTAGCTCTTGTAATTTTGTTTTTAATATCGCCATTTGGGTTTGGAGTTCTTGCGTTTTTTTAGAAAAACCTGCAACATCATAAGGAGAAAGGGTCAATTCATCTCTGTCTACTGTCTGTAGATAAGCAAATTGGAAAATTTGATCTTTAGTTAAATAAGTCATCCCCCAAACCCCTTTAGCCTCAGATGGATACTCTTTGGTATAGGGCCTATAACTAGTCCTATTACAAAAAACAGTCCGGGTATTTCTGTTCCATAGTAATAATCAGTCGCGTCAATGCGTCTCTCCACGGGCCTACCTCCATAACTCCTACGTTTCTTCACAGATTGATCTCCACTTCCCTTCCATAAAACCTGATTAATTACAAAAGTTGGCGCTTCTAAAGTCTGGGGCGGGGCTACATTTAACTCTCTTGTTAAACCAGCTAAAACATTTATTTCTTGAGGTATTTTTCTCACGGGAAGATAGCTTTGCACAGGGAAAGTCTCCCCTGTCTCATTAAGGCCTGAGCTTGCAGCCTGAATTCTCTGTGTTAGATCTAAAACTATAGGTGTGTCAACATGCAGTAGTCCTAAGTCTTGACTCGCTTCAAATCCTGGATGCACCGTAGCTGTGTACACTAACTCTGTATACATCATAGTATGTAGGTTTTATAAATTTGTTTTGGTGAGATAAGGAATAATATCCTTAGTTAATAATAGGCTTATAATATACTACTATTGAAGTTCTGTCAAGGGGAAAACAGGCAATGACTAAACCCCAGCCGCTATGGATTTCGCTTTGATTAAAATTTCTCTCTGGTTTAACAAAAAAGCATCTTTATCAATCACTTTTTGTCTACCCCAAAAACCTTTCGCAACCACTACTGGTGAAAATTCAGATGAACTCATTAAAATTCCGGCTTGTTTTAGAAGTTCCCGAGGAGTTACTTGCTGGCCCTTATTTGCTCTAAAAATACAAGCTAAGGCCAAATCTTCTGCCAAGGCGCCTCCAGCATTAATATAAACAAATTCTCCATCAACTACAGCCAAAGTTAATCCGATTCCTTGATTTAAAAAAGCCTCTTGCCGTCCATCTCCTGCTGGAAAAACTTCTCTTGCTGGCTGACCGTTTCTAGGGAATCTGTCAGCAACCTTACTCTCAATTGTTTTCTCTACCAACTTTAAACCTGAACCATAAACAAACATGTCCAAAACCATTGGTCTTTTTAGCCTTAAATTACTAACCACAGTCCTAATCACATTTGTATCTGCATCTAAAAGAGCCTGTATCTCTGCTATTGCTGGCTGCTTGCTTCGCCTGCCTGCTTTAGCCTCAGTTTTAATCCTGGCTAATTCTTCTCCCAAAATGGTTCTCTGTCTTCTAGTTGCTTTATCATCAAATTCCTGCTCTTGATTTAATGTACAAAAACATATACCGGCGGCAAACTGTTGAACTCCGCTGGGAAGATGAAAAATCCGCACCACCTCTACTTCTTGAAGCGAATGAGTTATTTCTTGTTCACTAATCGCCACTCCTACATCTGGAGACCCAATATTATCCATGGTTTGATTATAACAAAATTTCTATTGTCGTTCACGGGCAAGCGGAGGCTTTGATAAAACCAGGGTAAACAAACCATTTATTTTTTCAAAAGTTTTACAAATTCCCCTACTGACAAACCAGCTGGTTTTAAAATTCCATTGCGCAACGTTCCTTTTTTTATTAGTTTGTGGTTAGGAACAATTATCGTTTCAGTCATTTTGGCTTTTTTTCTTCTGAGCTTAATATGGCTGCCTTTTTGCGAAATCTGTTTAAAACCAATTTTGGCTAAAGCCTTAATAACTTGTTTTGCAGAAACTTGAGGCAGTTTAGGCATAAGAAACTTTAACGGGAACCAAAAATTGCTTCTCGCCGGCTTCATCGCCATATTCAAGAATCTTTGGTTCTGAGTCTAAATAAAGTTCAATTGCTTCTTTAATATTGCTAATCGCCTCTTCAAAAGTTTCACCTTGAGAACAACAGCCGGGTAAAGCCGGCACCCATACGGAAAAACCGCCGTTTTCTTCTTTTTGAAAAACCGCGTTATATTCAAGAATTCTTACTTTTTTTCTTGCCATAATGTCTTAATTTTAACAAAAACTTTAACAAAAGCAATCAGCGGTTCCGCTCACGGGCAGGCGGAGGCTTTGGTAAAACCGGCGGCACTGGCCTCGGCTTCGGTGCAAAAATATTGATCGCCAACATCTAATTGCATCACTACCTGATTATAGTGCGAACACCCCGGTAAATGATAAAACTTTTCATAGGTATTTAAATCTATGTTGCCTTTAATCACACAGTCGGGATCAGGCGTCTGGCCAATTTGCCGGCATAAATCACTATGAATGCCTAACTTCGCCTCTTGAGCTTGATGAAAAGAATCAGTCAAGACCTGACGCTGGGAATTCTTGCGATAGTCGATCCGTCCCCAGCCTTCTGTCATCATAATCTCATTGATAAACCGGCGGTCAACATAAACCAAAGCCAAACTGCGGCCATAAGCTTCAGTAACTTCCTCGCGCAACTGAACCCGCTGATCTAAAATCAATTCTTTTAAACGCGCCTTGGCCTGCTCGCCGCCGCAGCGGTCATATTCGGGCGCGTCAACGCCCATCAACCTTACCCGCTTGCCGGATTTTAGCTGAAAAGTATCGCCGTCAACTACTTCAACCACCCGATTATCTTCCTGATTTTGGTAATAAAAAAAGCCATTAAGGCCTAAAGAAACCAGGGAAATTAAAGCCAGCAGTAAAACCGGCAGTTTATTTTTCATTGACTAATAATAACATACCGGCTGTTTTTTCCCACAAAAAACCCGGCCGTGACCTATCTTCGCAGCCCCTTGCGGGGATACTATTGTCGGCGCTGCCGCCTTTTACGACTGAGTTCGGAATGGTATCAGGTAGTTCGACGGCGCTAAAACGACCGGGAAAATAATTATAATTAGATGTAGGCTACGTAGCAACCTCGGAAAATTAAGATTCTACTTTTTTCGACCGATTAGTATGGCTAAGCTTAATGCATCACTGCACTTATACTGGCCACCTATATACCAGGTAATCTCCCTGGGGTCTCTCGTCCCACCACGAGGGCGGGACTATGGTTCCTTATCTTGGGTCTGGCTTCCCGCTTGAGATGCTTTCAGCGGTTATCCATAAAAAGTGTAGCTACCCAGCAATGCGCTTGACAGCAACAACTGGCACACTAGGGACTTCCTCACTCTGGTCCTCTCGTACTGAGAGCAAATTCCCTCAAGAACCAAACGCGTACAGCGGATAGAGACCGACAATTTTGTTACTTCTCACCAAATTTTACATTTAGGTGAGTGGCCTGGTCATTTCTGCCAAGCTCTCATAGTCGCCTATGAGTTCGGACTATATCTTTCCCGAAGCTATATCGGGATTCTGCGTATAGTCTCTGAGGAGCGCAATATCTCTTCTTTTGAATACCGTTTTTTAGTATTTTTCTTCAAAGAAAATACTAATTTAACAATCGATTTAAATCCATGAATTGTTAAATGTTTTCGATCCTTTATTAAGTCAAGCGTTTTTTTAAAAACAATAAAGTCTTTATATTTGCTTGACAATAAGGGGTATTTGTTAAAAAACGGAATCAATTTTTCTTGAAGATCTTTTCGGTTTTTAATAATTAAAACCAAGGTTTTATCTCGAGGATTTTTCGGATGATTAGACTTTATATAACCACAGCCCAATCTTCTTTTAAATGCCTCAAGAATATTTTTCCCTCCAGGATTTTGACTTAGGTGGAACTCAGTTATCACTTGCCACCCTAGGGGTAGATCGTTTCTTTTTGAAAAACCAACATAAAAACAACCTTCCCCTTCAACAAATCCTAGAAAATATTCGTCCAAGATATTGCTTTCCTGCTGATTGTCCGCACTTTGACCATTTTCACTTGACATAAAGATACTTTATCTCTATTTATTACTTTTATCAAGTAGGTAAAGATTCTACATCCTTTTTAAGGAACGGAGTTTCCAGCATATAGCAGAATTTATAGACAGCAACGGTCATTTTATTCTTTACTGTCTTACGACGTTCTGAACCCAGCTCACGTAGGGTTTTAATGGGCGAACAGACCAACCCTTGGGAGCTTCTCCGCCCCCAGGATACCCTGAGCCGACATCGAGGTAGCGAACCGCGCCGGCGATATGGACTCTCGGGCGCGACCACTCTGTTATCCCCGGGGTAGCTTTTATCCGTTAAGCTCGGTGCCTTCCACACAGCACTCGAGGATCACTAAGACCGGCTTTCGCCTCTGTTTGACTTGTATGTCTCACAGTCAAGCATCCTTATACCTTTATACTTACACTCCGATTTCCATCCGGAGCAAGGATACCTTTGTACATTTGCGTTACCTTTTAGCAAACCACCTCCCCAGCAAAACTGCCCACCAGACATTGTCCCAATATGCGTTTCCAGCATATGTTAGTTAGAAACATGGAATGAAAAGAGAGGTATTTCACTGATGCGAGCAAGCTCGCTCCCTCCTATACTAAGCAATTTCAAAACAGATTTCAGTGTCAAGCTACAGTAAAGCTCCACGGGGTCTTTTTGTCCTGCTGTACGTAGGCCGCATCTTCACAGCCATTTCAATTTCGCCGAGTCGATGATCAAGACAGTCCTCAAGTCGTTACACCTTTCGTGCGCGTCGGAACTCACCCGACAAGGTACTTCGCTACCTTAGAACAATTATAGTTATTGCTGCCGTTCACCGGGGCTTCGATCAAAGGCTTACTCACCCGTAAGGGTAAGGTCACCCTCTCAATTAACCTTCCGGCACTGGGCAGGCCTCAGCCCATATACTTTAGCTTACGCTTTTGCATAGACCTGTGTTTTTGATAAACAGTCGCTTGAGACTCTTTTGTTGTATCCCGGTTATTACACCGGGAAGGGCATTTCTCGAAATTACGCCCAGCTGATTTGCCGAGTTCCTTAATCATCGTTCTCTCGCTCGCCTTAGTCTACTCGACTTGTCCACCTGTGTCGGTTTGTGGTACGGTCAGAAAATAAAACTCATCTCCGAAGCTTTTCTCGAAAACTGAAGCCGTCCAGATTACCCACCATAAAGGCAGATTTTTCATCACAACTCAACGTCATTCTGGCGGATTTGCCTACCAAAACTGCTTTGTTGCTTAAACGTCAGTAACTTCAACACTGCGTCTGGATTCTCCAACTTTGTCCCTCCCGAGATTCAAACGTTTCACTTCCTGGTACAGGAATATCAACCTGTTGTCCATCGCCTACTCCCGATAAACTCGGGACTTGACTTAGGACCGACTTACCCTCAGCCGACGAACGTTGCTGAGGAAACCTTGGACATTCGGCGGTCCGGATTCCCACCGGACTCTCGCTACTCATACCGGCATTCTCACTCCCCGGCGCTCCACTCCACTTTACAGTGAGGCTTCAATGCCCCGGGGACGCTCCCCTACCAATCTTGTCAAAAAGACAAAATTTCCTATCTTCGGTATCAGGCTTAATCCTCGATAAATTTTCGGCGCCAGTTTCCTCGACTAGTGAGCTGTTACGCTTTCTTTCAAGGATGGCTGCTTCTAAGCCGACCTCCTAGCTGTTTATGCAAACTGACTTCCTTTCAAACTTAGCCTGAATTTAGAGACCTTAAATGAGGATCTGGGTTGTTTCCCTCTCGCCTTACCAGCTTAGCCCGGCAAGGCTGACTCCCTTGTATGAACTACCAGTATTCGGAGTTTGCCTGAATGACAGATGTTTCCACCTGGCACCCAAACAGTGCTCTACCCCTGATAGTCTAACCAAGAGGCTATACCTAAATATATTTCGGGGAGAACCAGCTATCTCCGAGCTCGTTTGGCATATTACCTCTATCCACAAATCATCCCATGCTTTTGCAACAGCAACGGGTTCGGGCCTCCTCCCGATCTTCATCGGGGCTCACCCTGCTCATGGATAGCTCGCTCGGTTTCGGGTCTTCCCAATACTGCTGACGCGCTGTTAACGCTTGCTTTCACTTCGCTTACACCTAAAATAGGCTTAAACTTGCAGTATTAGAAAACTCGCCGGTTCATTCTTCAATAGGCACACCATCATCCACGGTAAACCGGGACTCTGGCTGTTTGTTAGCAAGTAATTTCAGGTTCTATTTCACTGGGTGTCTAACCCTTCTTTTCACCTTTCCCTCACGGTACTAGTTCACTATCGGTATTCTTGTGTATTTAGCCTTGGAGCGTGGTCGCCCCAGGTTCCCACAAGAGTTTGCCGTCTCTCGTGGTACTCAGGATACTTTTAGGGTTATTTCAAGTTTCGCTTACAGGGCTTTCACCTTCTTTGGCGGCGCATTTCCAACGCCTTCTGCTACTATCAATAATCCCACATTAAAGTCCTACAACCCCCTAGATAAATCTAGAGTTTGGGCTATTCCCTTTTCACTCGTCGCTACTTAGGGAATCTCTATTGATTTCTTTTCCTCCGGGTACTTAGATATTTCAGTTCCCCGGGTTACCTCCCCGCCATAAAGACGGGGTCACCTTGCTTTCACAAGGCGGGGTTTCCCCATTCGGACACCGCCGGATCAAAGCTTCTTGACAGCTACCCGACGACTATCGCGGTCTTGCACGTCCTTCATCGGCACAAGAATCCTGGGCATCCATTACTTGCTTTATTCAAAGTAGACTTAACTTAACTTAGCTGCTACGCAACCTACATCTAAATATTTGAATGTCAAAGTGCAGCCCCCCTTCTCCACCAGCTGGCGGATTCGGTAGGGACGGGTGGACCGAAGCGGGGTCGAACCGCTGACCTCTACGTTGCAAACGTAGCGCTCTCCCAACTGAGCTACCGGCCCAAAACTAAAAAAGCCCCCCAAAGGAGGCTTGTCAAAAATAACAAGTTAGCCTATTTAAGTTGCTAAGCGCCACGAAGCGTGACTCGCAAAACAGTTATGATAAACTCGGCTACTCATTATTTTTAGAAAAAATTCTCCTTTAGAGATATTAACAAAAGCTATCTTATCAAGGGTTTTATTGGTTGTCAACAACTTGTACTCGTCCACTACCTTAGTGACACTTTTCCTCCTCTTCTTGTTTCCACTTTTGATAGTATTCGTGTGGGGTTAAATAATCAAGCGCTTGATGGGGTCTAATATGGTTGTAAATATA
>JAHJAY010000030.1 GCA_018813815.1 Patescibacteria group bacterium
AAACAGGGCAACCGGCTTTTGGCTGATTGGAATATTTACTACAACACCAAAAGAAGACACCATTCCTTAGGCCTTAAGAGTCCAATTGATTACTTAATTGAACAAGGAGGAATGTCGCATAAGTCATTGACTTATACAGTAATTAATCAATAAGCAAGCAGGGGTGAAGCAAAATCAAATGAGTTCACTTTAGCATCAGCATTCTGATCATAGTTTGAAGTTAACCAAGAGGCAAGCAGTTGGCGGAAATTAGGATAAACCGGAGTTGGTGTGTTAGTTGGTGTAGAAGTTAGCGTTGGCGCTGGTGTTGATGTTGGTGTGACTGGCGGCGGGCCATCAGGATTCCAACCTGCCAAACGGGCCAGCAGCCACCAAATTGATCGGGATAAGCGTTCTGCTCCCAAAGCATTAGGATGACCAGTACCGCCAACAAAATTATCATAACCGCTGCTGCCGTCGCAAAAAAACTCTCTTTCAACAGTATTATAACAATAGTCGCCGCTTAAATCGTGCGATTCAATATCAGCCACATCAAATAAAATTTTATTATGGCTGGCCGCATAGCTGCGAATCATCTGGTTATAGCTATAGCGGTCAGCATTATTACCATAACCGCTGCTCGGATTTGAGCGGGTCAAGGGAGCAGTCCACCAAACAAAAATAACCCCAGGGTAATTATTTTCCAAAGATTCCATGGTATTAACATACATATTGTAAATATCATTAAAAGCTACGTTGGCAAAATCAACATAACAAAATTTCATTATGGCAATATCAACCTGGCTGCCCAAAACCTGCATTTGCGCGCTAAAAGCGTTAACTTTTGACTGGGGATCAAAATTAGCGCCAATCAAACTCTCTCCCCAACCGTTATTGTTGCTGTACCAAGCTAAAGTCGGATTATTAACAATAGAAATTTCATACCGGGGACGGGGTAAATCTTCCAAGCCGCCGGCAGAGCCGGTATCATCACCATAAGTTATAACTTGACCAACTGATTGATGACCAAAAAAAATATCAAACTTGCGAGCCTCATCCAGCCAGGATTCCGGAATAATATCGGCATTAACATTTTCATGGTTAACTAACACTGACTGGGCGGCAACCCGGGAAGTGGTTAAAAATAACAAACTCAACCATATTACCAAAATTAAAATAAGTTTTGTTTTAATCATTATTATCATTGTAAAAAATTCAGCCGGAATTAACAAGGAGAATCCAATTATTATTAAATATAATACCGGCTCTGCTTGTCTTCTTTGATCAAGCCTTTTAAAACCATTAGGGATAAAGTTGTACCCATCTGAGCCGCCGGCCGCTGGAACTGACGGGCCAATTGATCAACAGACAAACGCCAGTCTTGCAAAAGTTGATAAATTTCTTTTTCCTCTTGTGGCAAATCGATATTCCCGGAGTGTTTTGATCCACCGGTTGGCAAAACTCCCGGCGGACAAGATAGTTTAAAAACCGCCAAGATGTCTTTGGCAGTAGTAACCAGTTGAGCCCCGTTTTTAATCAATCGACTGGTGCCATAAGAAACTCCAGAAGTGACCGGACCGGGCAGAGCTAAAACCGGCTTCCCTTGATCCTGAGTCAATTGAGCAGTAATTAAAGCCCCACTCTGCTCGCCGGCTTCAATAATCAAACTCGCCTGGCTTAAACCAGCTACAATCCGGTTGCGTTTAACAAAAGTCCAACGCGCCGGTGGATGCTTACCCGGTAGCTCAGACACTATCAAACCATTGCTTTCTATAATTTTCATATGCAATTCTCGGTGAATCGCTGGTCGGATCAAATCAATACCGCACCCCAAAACCGCAATAGTCCGGCCACCGACATTGAGTGCAGCTTGGTGGGTCGCCGCATCAACGCCATACATAAAACCGGAAATGATGGTTACTCCGGCCCGAGCCACCGGGCCAACCAGGCGCTCAACCATCTCCTCACCATAGTCAGTCATTTTCCGGGTGCCAACCACAGCTAAACAATGCTGAAAAATCGATGCTTCCCATTGACCATGATAATATAAAATTTCCGGCGGATTTTTAATTTTTGCCAAGCGCAAAGGCTATTGCTTATCACCTAGTTTTACTTCTCCAGCCATATTAAACCAAAATCCAAACCATTTAACTTACTATCTTCAACTAAATCAAGATAGTGTACTCGTCCACTACCTTAGTGACACTTTTCCTCCTCTTCTTGTTTCCACTTTTGATAGTATTCGTGTGGGGTTAAATAATCAAGCGCTTGATGGGGTCTAATATGGTTGTAAATATA
>JAHJAY010000031.1 GCA_018813815.1 Patescibacteria group bacterium
GACTACATTGTCATAAGTGGCCACTATCTGACCGGCTTGTTTTAAGCGGACGGTAACGGTTGGGCTAAAACCTTGAGGGTAGCTGAGTTCCGAATCATTATCCCTAATCCCCTGGAGCCTGATTTTAAAAGTTAAGGAAGCCTGATCCGGATCACCTGAAACCACGCTCAGGCTAACACTGCTGGTGGGCTGTTGAAGAATATCCTCAACCACATCACCATTAACGGCCGGATCTATTACAATATTAGCATCGGTCGTGTTTCGATCACCAGCATAAACAAAACTAATAGCATTAGTATAAGTTCCCGGAGCTGCATCAGGCCGGACCACAAAGTTCAGCTGAGCCAGGTTGTTGATTATCCCGCTGATAGGATCAGCCAAAACTTCAGCCGGACAATCAAAGGCTACCATGCCAAACTCAAGGCGGCCGCTGGAATTAGCGGCATTAGTATCAAAGCTGAAAGTACAGTTAGTTTCACTCGTAATTGGCGCGGCTGTCCAACTCCTGTTAGAACTAACCGGGCCGGGTTGAACACTTTGAAGCTGTAAAATATTGTTATTAAAGTTCACCACTGTATCTACTGCCACAATTGGCTGACTCATGGGATTAACTATGACCGTTACCTGAACCGGATCATTTGGCTCCAGATTATTGAAACTTTCCGGACTAAAAGAAAGCTGGGCATTGGCAGTGGCGGCTTGTTTCTCAATTACCTGGCGTTGTTGAACCAGAATTAAAGCGCCAAACAAACCCATTACCACCACTAAAAAAGAAGTTGTTAATACCCAAAATTTTTTACTTTGACCTAAAAAAGCCATTACTATTTATATATAACTTAATTAAGTTATGCATTGCAAGTATTAATTTTACTAGTTTCTCGCCCAGCCAAAATCCAAACCATTAACTTTATCATTCGCGTCAAAATCCATTAAAACATCATTGGTTAAATATTTTGACAGAAATTCGCGCAGGCTTGGCTCTGGTATAGATGTGGGTGTAGGTATAATTGGAACTATTTCAACATAACTAAAATCTGTTATTACTGGATAGTGGTCAGATTGTACTTGGTTATAATCTATTTCTGTTTTCATGGCCATCCAAAAGTTTTCAGTATTTTGATATTTATAAAAAATATGGTCAGGTTTATAGTCATTTTCTTCTATAGTCGTTCCCTTGTCCCCTCCTATTTTAGTAATTGATGACCAGTAAGCATCCCTATAGCTACGCAGAAACTCTCTTTTAGTATTAATATACTCACTATTTGTAAGTGGAACATTAGCACTTTGATTAAAGTCGCCTAAGATAAAGATTGACTCTTCGTTATATTTTTTAAGTTGATCAACAAGTTTTAATAAGGATAGGAAACTTTGGTCATATCCTGCCGGTGAATGATAATGGACGATTCGTATTTCATCCAAAGAATCAAATTTTAATAAACAAGCATGTGCATTGTTATCTTTCCAATAGTCTCCATATAGTTTAAAAGAACTGCAGTCCGTTAAGGGAAATTTGGATAAAATTACACTCCAAACTTGCATAGTCAAAACACCGTCTAAATCCCAGCCGCGACTATCAACCATGTGCGTATATTGAAAAGTCGGCAATTTACTTTTTAGGTTATTTATATCACCAGCGAAATCTTGAATTCCGACAATGTCAGGTTGTTGTTGTTTTATGTAATCAGCAAGTTGACTATTTGTTATGGTATTACTGCCGAACACTTCAGTTGCTTGAGCTATATTAAAAGACATCATTTTAATGCTGTTTAACTCGAAAACTTGTTTTTCTAACAAGCAGGGTCCTACAATGCCTACCTGGTAATAATTGTTTAAGTTTGCGTTTTCACCTGGCCCCTCATTCAAACCAAAAATTTCTAACTGATGGACTCTGCCGTCTTTTAGGGAATCGGGTATGTCAAAAGAAAGACCATGATAGTTACTTATCCCTCCGCAAGCTTCTTTAACAGCATCTTCTCGATAAATACCAGCGCGACCGCCTGTTAAAAATTGACCGTCGCTGTAGACATGAAAATCAATTGACTTTTCAGGAACATCCAAGTCACACGTCCAGCCGCTGACAGAATCACAGCCTACAACTCCAAACCAACCATGAGGATCTGCTGCCCAAACCTGACTCTTGCTAAAAAATAGTAATAAAACTAAAGCAAGAAACAATGAGGCAAGTTTTTTCGGCAGACTAAGCATACTATAAATACGTATAGCATAAAATAATTAACAATTCATGGC
>JAHJAY010000032.1 GCA_018813815.1 Patescibacteria group bacterium
CAGTGGAGCAGTTTAAAAGGCCATCATTTTCAACACAGAGGACTATCAATGGGGCGGAAAGCAGTCTATCTTGCGTGGTATTTGAAGGTCGTCGTTAATAAAGAAAAACCAACGCGAAATGTCCATTAACCCGTAAAGTACCGGTGGCGCGTAAAGCTTGCCAAAAATCAGCCGGCATTTCCCGACGCGAACCTAAAACTACCCCTGATAATAACGAAGCTTCCGGTTCAGGTAAAAGCTGGTTAAATTGACCCTCCAGCTGTTGCCGCCAAGCTAAAAGCTTGGCTCTAAAACCCCTTTTTTGATTATTATCAGACGTAAATTGAACAATATCCGGATAAATCAAGCTAAACCGGGAAAAGTAAGAATTAATCACTTGCTGCTCTAAAGTGCCAGTTATTATCAGCTTTTCCCCATATTGGTAGTACGGAAAGCTAGGAGCAATCACCGTGAATTTTCCTATAGAAAAACGCTGTTTTGCACCCTGTAATATTGGTTCTGAGGCTACTCTGCCTGTTAATTTAACCTGCATGCCTGATTTTAAGTCCTGAGACCTCTCTGCCTGAAAACGCCACCACCAAACCAGACAAAAAAGCACAAACAGGGTCAAATAAGTTAAAAAACGTTTGCTCATTTATAAGATACAGTAATCGGTCTGCCTGTCAGCAGACGCGCAATCAATAACTAATCCCGCTCAGGCTAATGCCTGCCGGGATTAGTTTTAATATACCCCAACCTCCTCTTTAATCCTCTCATAAACATTAGAGGGAATGATTTTTTTAGTTGACAGCTCTTCAATTGAAACATAGGGCCGGTTATCAATGATTGCCTGCGCCCGGGCCGGACCAATACCCCAAAGCGTATCCAGCTCAGCCACAGTCACAGTATTAATGTTCAGTTTAGCAGTTTGGTCCGCCAGCTGGCGGGTTGGAGACTCAGCTGTTGAATTACCAAGAATTTCTTGCTTAGCCTCATCAACAAACGGAAAGTATAGTTTCATCCCATCCGATATCTTTTGAGCTAGATTAATATATTTTGATAGGTATTCACGGTCAGCCTCGCCTGACAAGCCTCCAGCCATGACCAAAGCGTCCTGTATGCGGGTATTAGCTGGCAACTTATAAAGGCCTGGGTTAATTACCGCACCGACAACATCCACAAATATCTCTGTAGCTTGATTATTTTCCGCAAGCTCTTCCACCGGCATTATTTCTAACTTTTCCTCTTCTTGCGGAAAAAAACTAATCATTGCCCACAATAAACCGCTTAAAACAAAAGCCAAACCCAAACCAACTACTCCAAACCGCCAAACAGTTCGATTTTTCAACCAGTTCTCCTCAAGTTTCCCTCGAGTCATAAACTCATTTTAACTCAACTAACCCAATTTTAGCAAGTTAAAAACACTAACAGCTAAAACTATAAGTCAAGATGTCAATTTTAGCTTATAAAATCAAGCCTAAGTGAATTATAAAAAAATAAGCAAACCTTTAACATGAGTGCTAATTAAGATAATTTTGCCGGTTTATACTTAATAGCCAGAAGTAAAATTCCAGGTTTTTGCTCCCAAAACTACCTCAGAAGCAAACAGAAGTAATCAAGTCACCAAATTTAACAATCTGCCGGGAACAAAAACCACCTTTTTGACTTTTTTACCGGCCAAATGCTTAGTCACCCGTTCACTGGCTTGAGCCAACTCTAAAACTTCTTGCTTATTACTTGATGCTTTATACTCAACCTTGAACTTCTCCCTCACCCGGCCATTAACCTGCACCACTATTTCAACCAATTCTTCTTTAGTCAACTGTTCATCATGCTTGGGCCAACCGGCATTAAGCACAAAACCCCTAACATCGGATGTTTGATCAGCCGCCGGAACGCCACTCATCTCCCACAACTCTTCAGCCAAAAAAGGCGCAAACGGGGCCATTAAACGGGCCAAAACAGCCACCAGTTCCCGATTCCCCTCTTCACCTGACCAAAGATTAACTAATTCCATTAAGCCGGCAATGGCGGTATTAAACTTCAGCTTTTCCAAATCTTGAGTGACTTTTTTTATAGTCTGGTGAAGCTTTTTTTCCAGTGGCTGACTCAACTTAGCATCTTGCTTAACTGCTTGAACTGCCAGGCTATAAATCCGGTTAACAAAACGCAGCATGCCTTGCATACCTGAATCACGAAAATCACCGCCATGAGAATACTGACCCAAAAACAACAAATACATCCGCAAGGCATCAGCCCCATATTTATCCATATATTCCTCAGGATTAACCACATTGCCCCGGGATTTGCTCATCTTGACGCCGTCCTTAATGATCAAACCATGGGCATAAAAGCGCTTAAACGGCTCCTGAAAGCCAACCAGACCCATATCATAAAGAGCCATGGTAATAAACCGGCTATAAAGCAGATGCATACAAGCATGTTCATTGCCGCCAATATACATATCAACCGGCAGCCAACACCGGGTAATCTGGCGATTCCATGGAATTTCTAAATTGCTATTTTGGGCTCGGACACTTGGATATCTGAGGAAGTACCAAGCACTGTCCAAAAAAGTATCTGACACATCAGTTTCCCGACGCGCTTCTCCCCCGCACTGCGGACATTTAACCTGGTAAAACTCTTTTATTTCAGCTAACGGCGACTGACCTTTACCCTTGGGCTGGTAATCTTTAATATAGGGCAGTAAAACCGGCAAATCCTTTCCGGCACCGCAACCCAGCCGCATTTTTGGCAGTAAATCATCGGGATTGGGGGGCCCCAATAACGCTGGCGGGAAATACACCAGTCGCGCAAACGGTAAGTCGTGACCCGCTTACCCCAGCCTTTTTCCTCAAAATAATCCATGATTTTTTCTGTTGCCTGATGAATATCCAGCCCATCTAAAAACTCGGAGTTAATCATAATGCCTTCTGCCTCTTGCACCTGTTCTGACCGGGTAATTTCGGATTTATCGCCATCAGAACCAACTACAACCCGGACAACCGGCAACTTAAACTGTTGGGCAAATTCAAAATCCCGCAAATCATGACCGGGTACACCGATAACCGCGCCGGTGCCAACACTCATTAAAACAAAATCACTCACCCAGATAGGCATTTTTTTACCATTAAGGTTATTAAGTGCATACAGTCCGGTAAAGACGCCGGTTTTTTTCCGACCTTCAGTAATCCGCTCAAGCTCACTTTTGTTTTTAGCTTTCTCTATATACTCTCTAATTTTTGGATTTTTGAGGAGTGAAACGACGATTGGATGTTCCGGCGCTAAAACCACAAAGGTAGCGCCAAAATTAGTGTCCGGCCGGGTGGTAAAACAAGTGATCGTTTCTTGACTGCCCTCAACTTTGTAAACAATGTTAATTCCCTGTTTTTTAGCAATCCAGTTGGTTTGCATTTGCCTGGTGGTTTGCGGCCACTGAGTGCCATGATAATCCAACAAGCGCTCGGCATATTGGGTAATCTTAAAAAACCACTGCTCGGTTTCTTTACGCTCAACCTCGGTTTTACAGCGCTCGCAAACACTCTTATCGCCTTTGGCTTCCACTTGTTCGTCAGAAAGAACGGTTTTACAGCTCGGACACCAGTTTAAGGGCGCTTTTTTACGTTCAACCAAACCCTGCTTAAATAATTTAACAAAAAGCCACTGAGTCCAATGGTAATAATCCGGGTCAGTTGTGTCCACTTGACGGCTCCAGTCCCACATACCACCATAGCGCTTCATTTGTTTTTCCCGGAAATAAGTAGTGGTGGTTTTAATCAGCTCCTGAGGATGAATGCCTTTTTTTATGGCAAAGTTCTCTGAATGAATGCCAAAAGCGTCAAAACCCATAGGTTCAAACACATCATAACCCTGAAGGCGTTTAAAGCGGCCATAAGCATCAGCACCGCCAAAAGCATAGGTGTGGCCGACATGTAAACCTTCACCTGAGGGATAAGGAAACATCATTAGGTTGTAAAATGGCTTTTTGGCCTTGGCAATATCGGGTTCGAACAGCTTAGCCTGCTCCCAGCGCTTTTGCCACTTAGCTTCAATTTTTTTGTGATCGTATGGTTTCATAAATTATTTTCCTGCATATCGGGCTACGAAAAAGCTCCCTTGGTCTGGGAGCTATTATATACTACTTTTTCTTAACCGGAAAACTACTATACAAAAAGTGGTAAAATCCCGAGAAGTCAAGAGATTGACACCTCGAAGGTGGAATTTGATTTAAAATAAACACTAATCGGCCTCAGGGTTATCATTAAAAAGATCAATAATGCCGCTAAAAACTGCGAGCTGTCAAGCAGGCCTTTTATCAGCCCACTGACAGCCAGGCGGTTGCCGTCAAGACTGATTAATAAAAATGCCAAAACAAAACCGATCTTTTTCTGAACGATTTTAACCATTAACCAAGGTAAAAGCGAGGCAAAATAATACTGCCAGGGAAAAGGGTGAATCAACAGAGCAAAACAAAGCAAAACAATCACGCTTTCAAGCTGTCGCCTGCCCGGCTTCTTAGCTGTTAAAACTAAATAAGCCAGCAATAGGCTGGTCAGAAAAAATATAAAAGCAATGTTTGGGCCAGATAAAAATTTGGCTTCCAACCCCAGCCGAGCCAACGATGAAGAAAAAGACTGGTTATAAATCGCAAAATCAATTACTTTTTTAGTATTCAGAGTGATTTGCTGCCAAGAAGCAACATAACTGGTCCAAAGAGCCTGGGGCAAAGCAATCAAGCTAAAACCAAGGCCTAAAAACAAACCGGCCAAGGCTAACCAGCCGTCTTTTTTGGTTGATTTTCTCAGCCATAAGGCGGGAACAATCAAAACCGGATATATTTTTAACCAGACAGCGGCCAGAAAAGGCAAAACTTTGGCTAATTTATGTTTAAACAGCCAAAAACTATAAATACCTAAAGTAACTAAGCCGATCGGATTGCCCATGCCTAAAGAATAAACAAGGGGAAAAGAAAATGACATTAAAGCCAGTATTACCCAAAAAACCGGCCGGGTTTTTTTAAAATAAAGCTGCCAAACCAGCCAAAAAACCAACCAATAACTGACTAAATTTATCAAGGTAATAGCTAGTTCAGCCTCAGGTAAAGCTAAAAAAGCCAAAGGTAAAAACAGAATAAATACAAACGGCGGGCCATAAGATTGGTTGACTATAAAGCTAAAATCCGGCTCCGGGCTAATTAAGCTTCTTGCGGCCTGATAATAACCAACAAAGTCAGGCAAAAAACCGGAATTGATAATCAGCATCAGCTTAACCGTACGCAGCAGCCAAAAAAGCCAACAAACAGAAAAAGCCGCCAGGGTTAAAAGAGAAGTCTTTTTTTGCATGCAGAGCTTACTCAGTTGGTTTGTCCGGGGCCGGTGGCGGTGAAGCTGGCTCTGGTTTGTCTTTTTTAGCCGGTTTTTTCTTTTTGGGCCGGCGGAGCAGCCACCAGGCTAAAGCAAAAACTACGCTTAAACCAATCAGGCCACCGGCAATTAGCCAGGAAAAAAGCGCCGGCCGGCCGGTTGATTCTTCCTCTGCCGGCGTCGGGCTGGCTTCAGGGGTTTCCTCAGGCATTTCGGTTGGTTCAGGCGAGGGTGAAACCGTCGGGCTGGGTACAGGTGATGGAGTTGGCGTCGGGGTTGCAGTTGGGATTGGCGTGGCGGTTGGCTCAGGGGCAAAATGATAGCCAATTTCTAATTGAGCCGCTTCAGCACTTGAACCCTCTTTGGCCCGGAAAGAAACGGCAAAATCGCTTTCTGCGGCACCGTACAAATAACCATAGGGATAAATGAACAAACCATTATTAGAAATTTCAGCGGCATACCACTTTTGAACAATATTTGTGATCGTTATTTCTTTCCAGCCGGTTGAAAGAGTAATTACACTTTCGCTTGCCTGATCCGGATAAATTGCCGGCTTGCTATTCCAGGTTAAAGTAGCACCATCCCAAACGTCTTTAACCGGACCGATATTTAATTTACCCTCACCGCTGTCAGCTTCATGGATATAAAATTTTAATGTTCCCCGATCAATAATCGCGCCGTCAGGCAGATCAGGCAAATTAAACTTCAAGTAGCCAAACCGGTTGATTGGGTCATTGCTGAGAATGACTGAACCAACACTGCCCCGCGGCTGATCCGGATAAGCCTCATTAGCATAAGTATCCTGAGTAATTGAAGCAGCAACTTCTTCAGCACTAATTGGCAAAGGAAATATTAAAGGCAGAAAAAGAAGCAAAGTAAAGAAAATCTTTTTCATGTTGCCGATTGTAAATGCTTGGAAAGAAAAAGTCAAATTGTGTCAGGGTTTTTTATCGTTGTCTGTTTTTCTGGACAGTAAAAAATATCCGGCTTGATAGAACTGGCCAATCAAATCCTTTAAGGTATTAGGCATTGGCATTAAAGAATTAGCAAACAGCGCCTGATAACCGCTTTTAACAGCCGGAGTGCCCGCTTGAGTTTCTCGGAATAAATTTTCAAGCCTGGATTTTATCCCGTTAGCCCAATTTTCTTCGCCGCCTGCCTGAAACCAAAAAGCGGCCCATTTTTCAGCAAACTGTGCCTCTAAACGAAAAGGTAATTTTTCTATTAGAGAGTGAACAACCAATGCCCAAGGATTTTTCACTAAATAACCTCTGGCGACACCAAAAGTATTCCGCTCGCCGCGGGTGACTAATTGATATCTTTTTAAATGGCGGCAAAAACGGATAAAGTCAGGAATTAGGTCCGGTTTATCCGCATAATGGTCGCCTAACAGCCGAACAAACAACATCGGCAAGGTACTTAGACCAAACTTAGCAGCCTCCACCAATACTCCGCTGCTAACAGTCATGTGAGGATCACTGTGAGTAATAGCTTTTATATCGTCTTGGGACACACCCAAAATCTCATGCAGTTGCTCTTGGCCAACCAAATAGTCATCATCTGCAACCAAAGTTATTATCGGAACTGAACCGGAATCACTGGTTAAGCTTTCTAAAACGTCGAGTTGTTGGCGCTTGCTGAAATCCCATAAGCCCCGAGCTTGGGCAGCGGCAATTTCCACTTCAGTAATCGCATTAACCACATGAATCAAAATCACCGGCCATTTGGTGTCCTGTAATAAATGCCATTTGGTTACTGCTAAGGTTAAAGGCCACTCCAGCAGCTGCCGCATTTGTTCGGGAAAACGATTTAATAATCTTAACGCCTCTTCCCATCCCCGGAGATCAACCGGCTGGCCTTCAGCAGCAAAAAGCGCTTTTAAAGGCCAAAAATCAGTAAAAACATTAGCCCTAAACAAAGCCGGCTTATCCCAGATCATGCTGAAAAACGGCAGTTTTTTCTCGTTCTCAGGCAATTGCCGATATGCCTGATACCATTGATTTCTTCTCTCCTCCAACCCCCTGACTTCAGCCAAATATTCAGCAAAATCGCCTGTTTCACTTTCCTGCTTATATTGCTCATACCAATATCTTTTTTCCAAGAGCTCGTCATGCCAGCGTAAACGCTGGTTTAAAAAGTGACGCAAATACACTCCAGCATGGGCGCCCATGGAGTGCATTTCAAAAATATGGCAGTCAAACCAGCAACCGATCAAGTCATCAAACAAAGCCTTTTGTTTCGCCAGATCAAAAGGAGTAATTTTTTTACCCTCTGTAATTTTCCAGCCGGCGGTATGCTCTGCTCCCATGCCGGAGCGGGAAATGGCGATTGCTTTGTCGCCCAAAGCGGTCAATGAAGTAATAACCTTATCTGGTTTTTGGAACATCACCCAACGGTCAGAAATCCAACCCGGAACCAAATCCAGCCCCCGATCAGACTGTTCAAAAACGGTAAAAGCCTGATCAAATATCGCGTTAAACTTGCCATAATGCTTTTGTTTGAGCGCCTTACGCTTATGGCGGCCAAACTTTACTGCCCGTTTTTTGACTTTTTTAACCTGCTTTTTATCTAATTCCCTTAAATCAAGCGGCATTAAAGCCACGGCCGGCATGTCCAGCGTGCCGGTGTGGGCCTCAAAAAAAGCCATCATTTTTTGCGAAACGGCTTCTGACCGGTTACCAAACAAACCGCTGGCATTAAGATTTTCCGGAGAAAAAAGATTGGCCAAACAAAAATCGACTGCCAAAAAATACTGCCCGCTGCGTTCCCATACAGATGCCTCATTCCAACAATACCTCAGGACCCTTCTTTCCTGGTTAAAAAACTCTTCCGGTCGAAGCTCCGAGTTAGCCAAACTAGCAACATCAAAACCACATTCTGCCAATAAACCACTTAATGCTCTTCTTGCGTCGTTAGTTTTCCCATATTCTTTTTCATTCTGCCGGACCGCAATTGGTTGACCATTTAAATCCTGGCTAAAAGCATTGGAAAGCGTCGGACACAACATCCGGCGCAAGGCCCGCATTTGAAAGTTTTCTAACACTTCCCGTTTTTCCGGACTAACTTGTTCTACTGGGTGAGGACGGTAAAATTGTCGTATATATTCAATCATAATAACTATAGGGTATTTTACTATATTATTCCTATTTGACAACAGGTAGTAGAAAATCTATGCTAAAACCATGAAAAAGAAACTGTTTTTCCTAATGTTCCTGGTATCTTTAGCCGTTCCCTACCCTGCCAGCGCCCTATGTTGCGGGCAAACAGAACAACAAGAAACGATCCAGACACGCCTGGAAGAACAACATGAAGCCTTGCAGGATCGGATTGCCGTCCATCACGAAATAATGGCGGCCAAACGGGAGGAATTCAGAGCCCGGCTGGCAAATATTCAGGATCAACGCAAACAAACTATTTTGGCCCGGATTGACAGTAATTTAGCCCGCTTAAACCAACATTTAACTGACAGGATGAAACACCAGCTGGAGATTTTAACTAAAATTTTAGACAAGCTCTCTGGCCGGCTGGAACAAGCTAAAACCGAAGGCTATGATACCAGTGAAGCTGAAGCGGCAATTACCGCCGCCAAAGAAGCAATTAATAAAGCTGAAACAGCAGTTGCTGAACAAGCGGCTAAAGAATATGTGATTGAATTTGAGGATGATTCAGGCCTAAGGATTGGCGCCAGTGAAGCTAAACAAAGCCTAAGAAATGATTTAAAAGCGGTTCATCAACTGGTTAAAACAGCTCGTCAGGCTGTAGTTAAAGCTCTGGAGGCCGCCA
>JAHJAY010000033.1 GCA_018813815.1 Patescibacteria group bacterium
CGTAGGCTACAAAGCATCTTAGTCCACCTCCTATAGCCTCGTATTCTACTAAAAATGGGGTAGGCTTTGGCGTAGTGATCCACTAAACATCAATGTCGCAAATGTATCTTAACTTATTCATCAATCATCTCTTCCCCCTTTTTCTCGCTTGTGTTAAAATCAGCCCTATGAAGAAAAAATCTAAAAAAGCTCTGCCCCTGATCGGCTTTTTTAATCAGGCTCGAGCTGAGCTAAAAAAGGTTACCTGGCCCAATAAAGAAGCCGTAATTAAAATGACCATAATTGTAATTGTTGTTTCCGTAGCGGTCGGCGGTTTTATCGGCCTGCTTGACTATCTTTTTATCAGCATAACCAGTATAATAATTAAGTAAAATTATGACAAAGAAAAATTCAAAAACTAACAAAAAACCGGCAACGCTGAATACTCAGAAGAAGCTGAAGGCACTGAAAGATAAAAAATCTCAGCTGCTTGAACCTAAAAGCAACGAAAATCACGTTGTTATTAGCGAAACTGTTAGTAAAAAAGCCAAATGGTATGTGGTGCATACTTATTCAGGTCACGAACTCAAGGTTACCCAGGCATTAAAACAACGGGTGGAAACCATGAACCTGGGTGATAAAATTTTTGAAATCCTGACTCCGACTCAAAACAAAATCCAAATTCGCCAAGGAGCAAAACAAAAAATCAGAGAGAAAATCTTCCCCGGATATTTGTTAATCAAAATGATTTTGACTGATGAAAGCTGGCTGGCAATCCGAACCACCCAGGGAATCACTTCTTTTGTTGGCGCTAACAAAAAACCCATTGCCCTGCAGGAAAAAGAAGTAACAAACATTCTTAACTTTATGCAGGTTGAAGCGCCCAAATATAAAAACGCCTTTTCTCTGGGTGAAGCAGTTAAAATTATTGAAGGCCCATTTGCAGATTTCTTAGGCACAGTTGATTATATTAATGATGAAAAAGGCAAAGTCCAGGTGCTGGTATCGATTTTTGGCCGGGAAACCCCGGTAGAACTGGACTTTTTACAAGTTCAGAAAATATAAATGGCTAAAAAAGTAAAAACAACGCTTAAACTTAATATTCAGGCCGGTGAAGCTAACCCGGCACCGCCGATTGGTCCGGCGCTTGGCCAACACGGTATTGCCATTATGGATTTTTGTAAGCAATATAATGAGCAAACTAAAGATAAAAAGGGCGAATTGATTCCGGCAGTAATTACTATTTACGAAGACCGCACTTTTAGCTTTGAACTCAAACTGCCACCGATAACAGAAATGATTAAAAAAGAGCTGGGGCTGGAAAAAGGCTCCCAGGAGCCGGGTCGGAAGGTGGTAAAAACTATCAGTCAGGCCCAGCTAGAAAAAATTGCCCAAGCCAAAATGCCGGATATGAACACTACTAACCTGGAACAAGCAGTTAAAATTGTTTCCGGCAGCATCAGAAGCATGGGAATTGAAATCAAATAAAAAATTGAGAGATTGAAAGGAACACCCGTGGGTAAAAAACGTTTAATAGTAGTCGGCGCTGAAGTGTCAGACAAACCCCACTCCGCCAAAAGCTCCGAGGGGGCAAGGACCCACTCCGCTAAAGTTACGCGGGGTAAAAAAGAACCTGCCTCCGCGCAAGGCTTCGGCAAGACAAAGCGGCCGGTTACCAAAGGCGGCAAAGACAAGGGCCGCTTAACCGATATGGGTTCAATTATGCTTGAAGAAATGGATAAACAAGCAGTCAAAGAAACCAAGAAAAAACAAGCAACACTGAAGAAGAAAAAAACAACTCAAAAAAAGCAGAAAACACTGAAGAAAAGTCGATCAAAGCGTTATTCAGCCCTTAAAAAACAAGTGGACAAAACCAAACTTTATCCTTTAACTGAAGCAATCGAATTGCTCTTAAAACTGGGCAAAAGTAAAATTGATGAAACAGTTGAATTTCATTTAGTAACTGAGGATAAATTAAGCGGCAGTCTAGATTTACCTCATGGCACAGGCAAAACTCAAAAAATCGAAGTGGCAGATGAACAAACCCTGACTAAATTGGCAAAAGGTAAAATTGATTTTGATCTTTTAATCAGTGCGCCGGCCATGATGCCTAAATTGGCCAAATATGCCAAACTGCTTGGCCCTAAAGGACTAATGCCTAATCCTAAAAACAATACTGTTACCGATAAACCTAAAGAGCTGATTAAAAAACTTCAGGCCGGCGGTATTCATTATAAAACTGAAGCCAAATTCCCCTTATTACATTTGACCATTGGCAAGATTTCTTTTGGTCAGAAAAAACTCCTGGACAATCTCCAGGCGGCAATTAAACAAATCAAGCCGAAAAACATTGTTAAAGCCACTTTAACCGCCAGCCAATCTCCGGGAATTAATTTATTTCTTGATAACGCTAAATCAAAATAGCTTTCTTCCGCATATAACACGTGTTATATGCTGGTTCAAGTTTAATCTAAGAAACCCTGCCATTTTAATTAAGCTTAACCACTTCCTCTGCCTCGCTCAACTTGTAGTTCCCCACCCGCGTCCGGCAAAGCTGGACCGCTACCGCCGGCAAAGCCAACTTCTGACCAATATCAACTGCTAACTGCCGCATATAAGTGCCGGATGAACAAACCACCCGGATTTTAAAGCGAGGCCAGCATTCGCCTTTTAGCAATTCAATTTCTTTTATTTTAACTTTTCTTTTTGGCTGATCTACTTTTTTACCTTTACGAGCATATTGATAGAGTTTTTTACCTTTAATTTTAACCGCTGAATACATGGGGACTGTTTGAGTATATTCGCCAAGAAAACTTTTTAAAGTTTTAGTAATCAGTAATCGGTAATCAGTAATCGGTAAAATTTTCTTAATTTCTTTTTTGCTTAGCTTTTTAGTCACCTTACCTTCCAAATCGCCCGTGTCAGTCGCCCACCCCAGCTCTACCACCAACTCATATTCTTTTTCTAATTTAAGCAACTCTTGAAAACTTTTGGTTGCATCACCAATTAATAAAAGCAAAACGCCGGTGGCAAATGGATCTAAGGTGCCGGCATGGCCGACCTTGACGCGCTGGCCGCCATGAACAGCAGATAGTTTTTTCCGGTAAAAAGCCACCACATCATGGCTTGTCCAGCCTGAAGGCTTATTTACAGTTAAAATCTGATCAATCATTTAGAAAAATCAGTATATAAAACTCAATCCGGTTTTACAAGCCGCCTCTTGAATTTTTGGCCTGAAAATATTATGTTTAATAACAATGGATGAATTAGCCTCACAAGGTATTCCAGTTCAAACAGACATCCAAGTTTCGCCCGACTTTCAAATGTCACCAGAACAACAAACTCCGGCAGAAACAGTTGATGATATTCTCCATATTTTGGCTGAAGACACTAATTTAGCTGCAATGTGTCAACGCCAGCAACTGCAGCTTCCTAGAAGACTCCTTTCCCGAAGGGAAAAAGTTGACCAAATCTTTGCAACTCTAACCAACCATTATCAACACCAGGCAAAGCTAAAGGATGAACAAACCGGGCTTTCTGTAGTACAAACTACTTTTAGAGCTCTAAACTTAATCAACCGTACCAAAACCGAGGCAGTCAAGCTGATTGAGAAAGCAATTCCCCGCGCTAATAATCTGATTGCTAAAATCGGCGAATTCTGGAGCAGGTTTATAGAAGATGAGGGGCTTGATGGTTTGGGCGGCATGCTTGGAGTTTGGACTTTAAAATTTCAAACCGGCTGGGAGATTGCATCAGGAACACAACAAGGCTTAGAAAGCCAACCTGACACCATAACAGTTGGCAAAACAGCTTGTTGTTTAATCAAAACTATTTACACAACATATCAGGAAAACCAAAATAAAATTAGAGCAGGCTATTCTTCTGATAAAAAATTCGCCAGGAGAAAAGCTCGCTCCTCTGCCCAACGCCGGGCAGAGAAAAAAGCCGGAACGCCTGATATGGGATTTTTTTCCGGAATGGATGAAAATGGCCAAGAAACCGGCTTTCAACCCCGCCAGGAAAATCCTACAATCAGGCTTTTCCTGGGTGACGGTATTCACTTTGTTGATATTTATTTGTCTGAACTTAATGCTAATTCAAATCAAATCGGCCATTTGCTAACTCTTAAACAATTGGATCTAACAACTATTAACTCCAGGTTTCAACAGCACATCGCCCGAATTGATGACCCGGATCGCGGCTTGATAATACAACACCCGGATGGCAGATCGAGTTTAAAACTGGACAAAAATCCGCCCTTAATTACTGTAGTTATGAGGACATCAGATCCGATTAAACCAGGCAGACTTCCGGCCGACAACCAGTCATTTTTGGCTACCGGTCAATTAGCCAGCCTAGTGCTTGGCGAACAATATGATAACGCTAGGCAACAAACTATGCTTAAGATAGTTGAAGTAAATTATCACCATGCAGGCCTGGACGGCGGCCCGGGCGGAACACTAACAAAAACTATGCCGGCTGATTTGGACGCATTAGCTGACAAGGAAAAATGGATCAGGATACCAAATGCTGACTTGCTTCTCCCTCAACCTACAGCACCGGATATATTCGGCGTGGCCCGATCAGCCACTCCAATAACGAGTTTGGAACTAAACCACCATTCTCGGGCAACACCTTTAGCCCCGGGACTGGAAACATACCGAGAGGCAATGGAAATTGCCGGCATGTTTGATGTAAAAATCAACTGGGAAATTAAAGGTAGGGCTGCTGACTTAATCAACACAGCCCGGGAAACACTCAACGACAGCATGCCTAAAAATGCAGACCTGGTTTACAGTTATCTTTTTATACACATGAATCGACTTATCAGTGAACTAGAACCTTTTGAACGCAGCCGAAATCCTCTGCATAAAAAAGAACGAGCCCGACTTGACCGCCTAAGAAGAATTAAAACCAACTGGAGCGGTGAGGCCAAAGAAGAAATTGACGCGCTATTGCAAAAACAGCTCGAACCCTACTGCCCTCAGGTATTTTTAACTTGCCTTGGCTTTAGTTTGGCCTGCGGCCAGATTCAAGTTTGCGTCCAACCAGAAGATCCCTTGATCCGCCTAAGCTTGGCTGGATTAAGTTCTGCCCCGGAAATGTCCAGCGCAGGACTGCAAGAATTTATCCGGCTAATCAAAACATTAACAGACAGCCAAAATTATTTTCAGGGCGATGAAATAACCGACTCAGAAACATTCTTAACCAGTCTGGTTCAGGCTTTTGGCTTGGAAAACAGACAAGACTTGCAAAATAAACTGGAACAAAACCTGATAAACTGGACGCGATATTTTTCCGGCGAGTTAAAAAACGCACGCGACGGTGAAAGCATTGCTCAATATCTGGCCCTGTTAAGCGGCTCCGGCCAAACAATACTTACCGCTCTTGGCCTACAGCTGGCGCCAACTATAACTGAAGGAGTTGCCGGCGGACATGGACAGTTATCTGACTTAAATTTAGAGGCTGAACCGCGTATCTATGAATTCATCAGTGCGGTTTCTGAAAGACAAGAAGTGGCTTTCAGCTCCCTCCGGGGACGAGGCTTTAACCTGCGCCGGCCTGTCAATAATCGGCTGGTTAGAAAAATAATTATTAGCGGTCAACTGGCTTTAACTAGTGGCGCAGAGCAAAACTTAAAAACAAACTTGGAAAAAATAAAAGTTCAGGGCCTTCCAGCAATAAAAGCAGAAAAAAAGATTCAAGCTGTGCTCCAAAAATGGCAAAAAGAAAATCCCGGAGCATTAACGGCCCTGACCCCCAAAGTCAAACAGGCAATAGTTGCCCATGCGGCCCAAGAAGTCCAATCAATTTACCAATCAACTATTTTATTCAGCTTTTTAGCAATTGCCAGCCTGGGCAAACTTGGCGATAACGAGCTTGGTAAACATTACCAATCAATGGTCGAACTCTATAAATTACCGCTGGTTAATCAAATGGTTGCTAGGGCTAAGGCGATAGAACACGCGCTGACCCAATTACAAGAAAACGACACTGATTGACAACTCTCCGCCCCTCAGCTAATATACTATTAGCCAAAGACAGCGGGCAACCCGCCAAAAGCTAAAGCATTTAGGCGGGTAAATAGTAAGCCCCGCCGAGGTAAGAATCCTCGCTTTGGCGAGGAGTTTTTTTATGCCGTCACAAAAAAACATTGAACAATTAAAACTGCTTGCCCAAAAACTGGAGCAAGCCAAATCCGTAGTTTTAGCGGATTATCACGGTCTTTCAGTCGATCAAATCCAGGGTTTAAGACAACAAATCAAACAGGTTGGCGGTGAATTAATGGTGGCTAAAAACACTCTGCTCAAGTTGGCACTGGATAAAGTTAATCCACCAGCTAACGGAAAAATACCAGAGGATAAATTAACCGGGCCAACAATCACGCTTTTCGGCTATGAAGATGAAATTGCCCCGCTTAAAGTCTTGGCTGAATTTGCTGCCAAACATCAACTGCCGCAAATTAAGGCCGGCTTGATAATCAATGAATATCTGTCCGCCGACCAATTAAACCAACTGGCTAAATTGCCCGGCAAACCGGAATTACTGGCTAAATTAATCGGCACGATCAACGCGCCCAGAGTTAACTTGGTATTTGTTTTAAAAGCCAATTTGCAGAAATTAGTATTAACTTTAAAAGCAATTAAGGAGGTGAAGAATAATGACTGATGATAAAAAAGCTAAAAATGCAAAATCTGCTAAGACTGCTAAAGTTTCACCTAAACTTGAAAAAATTATTGACGAAGTAGGAAAACTTTCAGTTCTGGAATTAGCTGAATTAGTAAAAGCGTTTGAAGAAAAATTCGATGTCTCTGCATCCCAAATGATGGCAGCTGCTCCAGCCGCCGGAGGCAATGGTGCTGAAACCGCTCCGGCTGAGGAAAAATCTGAATATGACGTTATTCTTAAAGCCGCGGGCGACAATAAAATCGCCGCTATTAAGGCAGTTCGGGAAATTAACCCGGAACTGGGCTTAAAAGAGGCCAAAGATTTAGTTGAAGCCGCGCCAAAAGAGATTAAAACCGGGGTTAAAAAAGAAGAAGCTGAAGAGGCCAAGAAAAAACTTGAAGCCGCGGGCGCTCAAGTTGAATTAAAGTAAAATAAATAATTTCAAACATAACCCAGCCCTTTGCGAGGGGCTGGGTTTTTTATTTTTCCGGCTTGACAGCTAAGCTTATACTTTGATATATAAGATTTAGGATTGTTAATGTTTGCCACGAAAGGATCAGGTCAATGGACAATCAAAATATATCACAAACTACAGCTTCTAGATCAAAGGAAAGACTCTCTTTGGACAACCTACCTGATTTATTAAAGGTCAGTGAAGTGGCAGAATTGCTTCGGGTATCTCCCCTTACCATCAAACGCTGGGGCAAGCGCGGAAAATTACCCGCCATCCGGATTAACTCCCGCGGCGACCGCCGTTACAAAAAAGAAGCGGTTTTATGGCTACTCGGCATTCAGCCAAACACCCAAACGAACTAATCTAACAAACTCCAATAATTTTAACTGCCTTTTAATCCGCCAGGGCTGGCGAAGAAAACGGTAAAACCAGCCAAGCCTCATTTTTTCCATGATTTTCGGCGGCCGCAGGCTGGGATCAATAATCATGTCAAAACTGCCGCCCACCACCATACCGACTTTAATTTTCAACCGGGCCAAATTTTGCGCCAGCCATTTTTCCTGCCAAGGCGCGCCATAAGCGACAAACAGCAAATCCGGCTGAAACTGGTTAACACCTTCAAGCATGATTTTATTACCCTTGGCTGACAAATGACGAATATCAATGGCTCCCTGCCAACCATGAATCGCTTCAATCCCGTAACGCTGGCTCAAAATCCGGGCCGCTTTTAAAGCCTGATCCTTCTTGCCGCCAAGCAACATCACCCGCCAGCCATGCTTGCCGGCCAATTGGCAGAGTGCTTCCATAAAATCAATGCCGCTGATTTTTTCTTTAATTTTACCTTTAGCCGCCCAAAGCAAACCGATCCCATCAGGTAAAGCCAAATCCGCTTGGTTAAAAATCCGTTTGAACTCTTGGTCTTTTTGAGCCAGAACCACTTGTTCAGAATTCGGAGTAACAATATAGCGTTTCTGCCTGCCCCTCCGTAGCCCTAGCGAAGGGGGGCTTATCCAGCCAACCACCTGCTTTAAGGCTTCAGTTTTAGTTCCGGAAAAGATTTTTACCCCTAAAACCACAGTCTAACCTTTTTTCACCAAGATTTTTTTATAATCGTCGATCGCTTCCAGGGCTTTGCCACAACCACGCACCACACATTCAAAAGCATGTTCAGCCGTATAACAGGGCACGCCGGTTTCTTTAGTTAACAACTTGTCTAAGTTGCGTAAAGTTGAAGTGCCGCCGCTCATAACAATTCCTTTGTCAACAATATCCGAGCTGAGTTCGGGCGGGGTTTCTTCCAAAACCTGCTTAACACAGCGCACTATTAAACTTAAAGGGTATTTCATTGCCTCAGTTGCTTCAGTTGAACTTAATTCAATAGTTTTGGGCAAGCCGGCCACATTATCCCGGCCCTTAACCAGCATTTTTTCCATTTTTTTTAATTTTGTGGCTGAACCGATCTTGAACTTCACCTGCTCTGCAGTCTGCTCGCCAATAATCAAGTTGTAGTTTTTGCGTATATAAGAAGCAAGCGCATCATCCAGTTTAGCGCCGCCAACCCGAGCGCTCCGAGTAATTACCACACCGCCAAGAGAAATTACCGCTGATTCGCAAGCGCCGCCGCCAATATCAACAATCATATTGCCCGAAGCTTCACCAATACTGATACCGGCGCCAATCGCCGCGGCCAAAGGTTCATGGATAATATAAACTGTCCGGGCACCGGCTGAACTGGTTGCCTCTTCAACTGCCCGCTTTTCTACCTGAGTAGCACCGGCGGGAATACAAATCATTACTTCAGGTTTAAACAAAAAACTCCGGCCGCAAACTTTTTGGATAAAATAACGCAGCATGGCTTCAGTAATCCGATAATCAGCAATTACTCCTTCGCGCATTGGCCTGGAAGCCACAATTCCCTGAGGAGTCCGGCCCAACATCTCCTTGGCTTCTTCGCCAACCGCCACCACCTTGCCGTCTTGTAAAGTCATGGCTACAACCGTAGGTTCGTTTAAAACAATCCCCTCGCCTACTTCCCAAACCATAGAATTAGCTGTTCCTAAATCAATACCCAAGCGTTTGAAAAACATAAAATCATTATACAATATGCTATACTGTTAAGGCTATGAACAAGCGTTTGCTTATCAGTTTAATTATTGGCGCCATCCTTATTGCCCTGACTTTAATAGCCATTAAATTTGCCAATGGCTACCGGATAGACTTAAAAAATAAAGGCCTGAAAGAAACCGGCCTGTTGGTGGCTGATTCTGACCCTGAAGGAGCGCAGGTTTTTATTGACGGCAAACTGGCCAGCGCCACTGACGACACTTTAAACCTACCGCCCGGAGAATACCAAATCACCATTAAAAAAGACGGCTACAATAGTTGGGAAAAAAAACTAAACATCGAAAAATCTTTAGTAGCAGAAACTAATGCCTTGCTTTTCCCGTCTGTTCCCAACCTGACCCCCTTAACCTATATTGGCGCCCAAAACCCGACACCATCACCTGACGGCCAAAAAATTGCTTTCATTGTTTCTCAGGCAAGTTCAGCTGAAAAAAACGGTCTTTATATCTTGGATTTAGCTAACCGGGCTTTAAACTTCCGCTCTGAATCCAGACAAATCAGCACTAATCTGGACAATTTTGATTTTCAAACCAGCCAGTTGACTTGGTCGCCGGATGCCAATCAAATCATTGCCTCAGGAAACGAAGCTAATCTGTTATTAAACGCCAACGGTTTTAATCAACCGGCCAATATTACTGATGTAACTGCCCGGCTGCCGGTGATTTTAGCTGAATGGCAGGAAACTCTGGCTAAAAAACAGACCGAACGCTTGAAACTTTTGCCTGAATTTATGCTTTATACCGCCACTGCCTCGGCTAAAAATCTTTATTGGTCGCCAGATGAAGAAAAACTACTTTATACCGCCACTGCCTCGGCCCAAATCCCTGAATCGCTGGTTACGCCTTTACCGGCCAGCAATACCCAACCGGAACAACGCCAGCTTGAACCAGGCAATATTTATGTTTATGACTTAAAAGAAGACCGGAATTTCCTTTTAGCTCAAACCGAAGCAATAGAGGCCAGCCCGTCGAATCAACTGCAGGAATTCAGCCAGCAATACAGTCCTTTTTTAACCCAAAACATTCAATGGTTTCCTTCTTCGCGGCATTTAATTAAAACCAACACTGACAGAATTACCATCGTGGAATATGACAACACCAACGAAGTAACGATTTACAGCGGACCGTTTGAAAAACACTTTGCCTATCCCTGGCCCAATGGCTCGCAACTGGTAATCCTGACTACGCTGGGGCAGGAAAACTCTCCCACCAATCTCTACGCGATTAATCTGAAGTGAAAAGTGCCAGCGTACCTGATATAGACTGGTATTATAGCAATTTTAGACAACATAAGTTAGAAACTTGGGTTTATCGACTGGCTGGCTGTGTTTTAAAATCAATTGCTCAGTGGTTTTTTTGAGATTTGTCCGCCTGCCTCTAATCAAAGCCGTTGGTCCGGGAAAATTTTTTGGCAAAATTAAAAGATCGCCTGTTTGCTTTACCTGTTCCAATTGCTGGTTTTCCTCATGATTGCGGCCAAGAACAATCAGAGTTTCTTTTCGCCAGAAAAGCCGGCCCAATCTCAACAGTTGAACATCAATAACCTGACAGTCGGGCCAATGGACAAATATTTCCAGTAATTTCCGGCCATAATTTTTCTCAGTTAAAATACAGCCGCCTGACGGCTGAAGATATTTAGTTAAACCTAATTTTTTAGCTAAATCCATTTGCGGCTGACGGCGACGGCCGGAAATGGATAATAAGGCTTTTTGACTTACCCAGCCTTTTTTTTCAGCCAGCGTAACCGGCAATAATTTAGCGGACAACGGCCGCAATAAATATCCGCCTAAACCAGATTCTTTGGCAATTAACTCTAAAGCCCGCTTGTTTTGCGACAGCGGCCGTTCACCTAAAACTTCGCCGGTAACAACAAAATCATAACCCTCTTTATTTAAAATTTCTTTTGCCTTTTTAAGCATTAACAAATGGCAGTCAATGCAGGGATTGGCCGCCCGTCCGCGGCCAAAACAAGGCCGTTTAACAATCTCTAAGTGCTCTGAGGAGAAATCAACTATTCGACACTCTATGCCTAGCTGTTTACAGCCAATTTGACCCGCCCGGCCATCAAAAAAAGCGCTGGTAAAAACCAGGCCTTTTACTTTTATCCCCTCTTCTTTTAAAAGCTTAGCCGCCAAAAGAGAATCCAAACCGCCTGAAACTAAAACCAGCGCAGAAATTTTACTTCCCATGTATTCTTTCTTGAGTACATTTCCACTCACGATCGTAAGTGGATTTGCACAAACCAAAAAACCTAAAATCAACTATATATTACTCTTTGTGCTCCCGGGAGGAATTGAACCTCCATCTGAGGTTTAGGAAACCCCTGTTCTATCCATTGAACTACAGGAGCAAGCTGGGTATATTTTACCTTGAAAGACTATTTTCGCAAATAGTCCCGCAGTTTGCGCGCATGAGTTGGATGGCGCAAACGACTCAAAGCCTGTGCTTCAATCTGCCTGACCCGCTCCCGGGTGACGCCGAGCTTTTTGCCCACTTCTTCAAGGGTATAAGTTTCACCGTCAACCAAGCCATAGCGCAATTGTAAAATCCGGACTTCGCGCGGTGGCAGATCTTGAAGTATACTGCGCAACAATTCTCCTAACATTATTGCTGTAACTTCCTCGTCCGGAGCTATCGCATCTTTATCAGAAATAATATCAGCCAATTCGTCATCCTCACTCTCCCTAGTCGGCCTTTCTAATGATAAGGGTTCTGTTCTAGCAGCTCGCTCTAACTTCTGCAAGTTAGCCTTAGATATTCCTAAAGCTCTTGCCAATTCCTCATCAGTTGGAACTCGACTAAGTTCCTGAGTTAATCGATGGTTTATTCTTAACAATTTATTAATCTGGTCATTCATATGAACCGGTACCCGAATGGTTCGGCTCTGATCAGCAATAGCCCGAGTGACTGCCTGACGAATCCACCAGGTAGCATAAGTAGAAAATTTATGGCCCAACCGATAATTAAAATCTTTAGTCGCTCTTATTAAACCAATATTACCTTCCTGAATTAAGTCTAAAAACGGCACGCCGCGGCCAACATACTTTTTGGCTATACTAATAACCAAACGCCTATTTCTCTTAACGAGTTCATCGCGGGCAGCTAAACCATCGTCAACCTCATTTTCCAATCTGGCTGGCTTGGCCTCGTTAATAATCTGACTTGAATCGAGTTGATCCTGGGCACTCTTGCCAGCCTCCATTCGCTTAGCTAACATTACTTCTTCTTCCGCGGTCAATAGTGGTGTTCTGGCAATTTCACGTAAATATAAACCAAGGGCAGTTGTTACATCACCTACATCTGACTGAGTTGAGTGAACAGCTGTTGATTTTCTATTGGCCAACACTGCCGCTTTATTTTTCTGTGTTTTATCCCACCAAACTAACATTGCCCTACGAACCTCCAAAGTAAGCACTCTAGATTTACTTAAATGTCCTTCAGTAGAAAAAGAGTAAAACCGGCGCCACCAACCAACACCGTCTGGCCAGCTCTTTAACCATTTCTTGGCCAAACTTTGCCTAATTCCGTGTTCTTTAGTAAATTCAACCAGAGTCGGCGCTTCACCGAGCCAACCAAGTTCAAGTAAAAAAGGCAAAGACACATATGGAGCCAATTCAGATCGAGCACGAGTTAACCAAAGCCCATCAGCAACTTTTCTCTGATCCTGCCTGCTAAGCGGACGCAACTCCCCCAATATTTCTTTAATTTTAAACCGCAACCCAGAATTCCCCATCCTCCAAAAGTCGGTCAAAATATCTGCCGAAACATACTCAGGCAAGATTGGCAATCTTAAATTATCCAAGGCTTGGCCTAATGTTGTTGGTCCGATCCCGTTAAAACTAACTTCAATGTTAAGCAGTTGGTCTAACCGGTCAGCTGTTTGCCATGGCTTTAATATAGCTAATAAGCGCAAATTAAGAGCTGTTGCATCTTTATGAGACAAAGACCCTGGCTGAATATCTTTAAACAAACTTAAACAAGCATCTCTTGCTTTAGTCTGGACAAAAAATATTTCGCTCCCATAGCTATTTTTGATTTCTGGTAACATAGCCTATAATTATACAACCAGAGGTGAAAAATAGCAAAGAAATGTGGTAAAATGAATTTATCTTAAACGGAGTGTAGCGCAGTTGGTAGCGCGCGCGGTTCGGGATCGCGAGGTCGTGGGTTCGAATCCCGCCACTCCGACTAATTAATCTAAAACATAGAAGGTTATTTATTCCCAAAAGTATATATAAGGTGCAAACCTGTCTAGCATTGTGCCTTTACCCTCAAATCTAGGCATCTATTGCCATTAAGGAGAACAATAACTAGGGTGTCAAACAAAACTACTTATCATTACTTAAAACTTGAGTCAACTCTTCCACATACTTTTCAGCATAAGCCATCACTCTTACCAAATCATTTACTTCTGGAGAAACAGGAGTTAGCTCTTGGGCGATTAACTGGATAGCCGCACCGATAACCTGATCAGCAGGCCTATTGGGTTCAGCAGCCACTTGTTGTATTGCCCGAGCTCGGGCAACATTGCGCAAAAGATTATCCCATAAGAGATTTTGCTGACTACTACCATACCATTTATTAAGATAATCCCAGACTTTTGGAAAATACCTCAAGCCATTCTGAATAAAATCGCCGGTAACAAAGTTCAATAAGCTATCTCCGGGAAAACGCAAATCCGCTATAGTCAATTCTCTGGCTTCAAACTTTCGTTGCGCTTGTGCCGTTGTCACTTTTAAACCTTTAGCTATATCTTTTAGATGTGTTTGAAAAAACCTAGCTGTGAATTCACAGCTACTCTGAGCTGCGGCTGTAAACTCCTGGTAAAGGGCCGCAGCTCCAATTGGAACATGCCGGCGATCTGACAAATACCCCATTACATCAATCAGACCAAAAAGATCGCTCAATTCATCACCTTCAAGTTTTTCAAAGTTAAATTCAGTTGCCAGAACAAAATCCTGTACTGCTTGAATTTCAGAATCATCAACCGGCTTGTTAAGTAAAACTGGCAGTAATTTAGGTACCAAATCAACTCCCAGCTGTACATGGGCAAAATATTTTTCTGCCCCGCACGAATAAGAACCGGCCTGCTTTTCTTGCTCAGTCAACAACAAGCCCAAATCATGAACAAGCATGCCCAAGCCGGCATGCATAATCCGTACACAATCATATTCAGGATGCTCGACCAAAAAAGCCGGCAAAATCATTAAAAACAACTTAAAGTCTTTAATAACGTGTTCATTCCAACCGTGGCTGCCAATGTCATTGGATAATAATGTTATGTCGCTTAAATCCATTCCCTCTGTGTAAATACCCTCCATCTGCTGAACAGTGTTTTGCCAAACTGGAATCGCTTCAATCAACCCTGGACATTCATTTTCTAACCGCTGAAAAATTAAATCTAAGTCCGGCAGTTCACCTCTTGCCCGATTTTCTCTAACATTTACTGTCTCTAGCGCACCTTCATCCAACATATCAAAAAATAAAAGTTATCTACTCCCGCTCTTCAACTGAGTAAACCCAAAGATACTCGCCTTTGTCATAGTCAAACAGTTCGTCAGCATCAAAAATCAGCTGTTTTTCTTTTTCTGCTGCTTTAACTGAATCAGAAGCGTGAATAATGTTATGCTGGCCGGACAAAGACAGATCACCCCGGATTGAGCCGGCTTCAGCCTCATAACCCGTGGTAACACCACAAAGTTTGCGCACAGTCCCGATCGCTTCCAAACCTTCCCAAACCATGGCAATTACCGGCGCGCTCTGCATAAACTTTTTCAGATTGCCGAAAAAGGGTTTTTCCTTGTGATGAGCATACCATTGATCCAAAATCTCATCAGACAAGATTAACATTTTAATGGCCGCCAGCTTTAAGCCTTTGCGTTCAAAGCGGGAAACAATCTCCCCGACCAGACCGCGCTGTAAAGCATCCGGCTTAACTAAAACCACTGATTGCTGAAGTGAACTCATTTTTTACCTCCTAATTTAGTAGTTTAACAAATTTTTCTTTATCTTTAAATGGCCCGACCACGGCCAAGCGCATGGCTTCCGGTTGAAAAATCTCCTGCGCCAACCGGCAAACATCAGCAGAACTAACCCGGTTAATCCCGCTAATTAATTTTTTTGGTCCTCGAATCTTACCTTCTAAAAGCAAATCGTCAGCCACCATGGAGGCAACTGACCGGCTATCTTCCAAACTTAAAACCAAGCGGCCTTTAATAAATTCTTTAGCCTTAACCAGTTCTTTTTCAGGCAAATGCCGGCCAATTTTTTTATATTCAGCTAAAACCAATTTAATCGCTTCTTCAGCTTTATTAACATCAGTGCCCGCCTGGGAAACAAAATGGCCGGCAGGTAAATAATCTTCACCCTGACTGCGAACATAATAAGCCAGGCCGCGTTTTTCCCGGATTTCCGTAAATAACCGCGAACTCATACCGCCGCCCAAAATCGCCGTCAACACCGCCAATACATAGCGATCAGCATGACAGCGCGGTAAAGCTCTGACACCTAAACAAAAATGGGCTTGTTCAATTGGTTTGTGAATTAATTTAACCGTTTGTTTACTGGGCTCGATTTCCTGATTTCGGGCAGGTAATAAACGATCAACAACTGCAGTGTTATTGTTATGCATTGAAAAGTGTTTTTTCACCAGATTGAGCGCCTGATCCGGCTGGCCGCCGGCTAAAACTAAAACCATATTTTGAGGATGATACAACCGCCGGCGATACTGATCAAAGTCTTTTTTTTGCAAGTTTAAAATGTTTTTTTTCGTTCCAATAATTTTCCAACCTAAAGAAGCTTGAGCATACATTAAGCTATTAAATATTTCGCCCACTTTCATCATCGGCTGGTCTTCGCGCATATTGATTTCCTGAATAATCACTCCCCGCTCCTGTTCCAGGTCAGCTGGTTTTAACAAAGGTTGAAAAACCAATTGCGCCACCACTTCCAAAGCCAGCTCCAAGTGGCTTACCGCCGACTTAACATAAAAACCGGTTTCTTCTTTGCCGGTATAAGCATTAAATTCTGCCCCGATGCCATCAATAGTTGAAGAAATATTAAAAGAGCCAGGATATTTTTTAGTGCCTTTAAAGACTAAATGTTCCAAAAAGTGAGACAAACCGCTGGTGGCCGGTGTTTCCTGCTTACTGCCGGCACCAACCAAACATAAAACCGTTACTGAATCAGTTGGCAGCGGCACCTGAACCAGTCGCAGACCATTAGCTAAAACTGTTTGTTGGCATATAAAATCCATGAAGCTAATTTTACCCTACGGCGCGACTTCAATCCAGGAGTAAGTCGCTCTTTTGAGCACATCAGGAGCTAGGCGGATTATATTGGGGTCATAAGTAAATAGTTCAGCCGGGTCGCCGCGGTTATCCCCGCCTGGTCCGTTCATGCCCAGATTACGGTTAAAACTAAAACCGCTCCAGGAAACAAAACTGCCGGTGCCATGAAATTGAAAATCATCACTGCCATTACCCTCAACAGTAATGGTTCCGTCGGCAATAATGACTGCCTCAATTTCAGTAACATCTTCGGCAATCGTCACATCACCGCTGACAATAAAAGCCACAAAACCGTCAGTGTCTAGGGTAATATTTTCATTAATCTCAAGGTCGTAGTCAATATCTTCATCATTTTCCCCGCCAATATAAATCACGGTATTGCCGCTAAAAGCAGACCACTCGGCATTAATACTTACATCAGCGCTATTACAGGTGTATAGGCTGCGGCTGTCGTCCGGTTCTCCGCCGCCACAAGACCAATCATCATCAAATTCCTCATCCCGGGCCAACTGCCAAAAATAGTCATAGCCTCTTTGGCCGCCATTATAACTGCTGTTGGCTACCCATTCACTTTCAGCCTCCCCATCACCTCCACCATAATTAACAGTGCCGTCGCTATAAGTGACTAAACCCTGCTGGGGGGGAGAATCGTCGCTATTCCTTAAAATATAAGGATGGCAATACTCAAAACTGCCATCACCGCAAGTAGCAGGAATTTCTGACCTGATCCCAGCGCCGTTGGCATGCACGTCGCCAATCTCAGCCTGCCACCAGGATTCGCTTGCCCCTTGAAAAGCCACCAGATCTTCAGTTACTGTTGCCCCGGATGTATCAAGAGGAATATTTCCTGTTGATTGACTATAGTTGCTGCAAAAAGCAACTTCACTGTAGCCTGAAGAACCTTCACTGGCAATAAAAGTGTAATCAGCTAAAGGTAAGGCGCTGAAACCATAGCTACCATTTGAGGCGCTTATTTGCGGATTGTCAGAAGTGCCACAATCAGCTCCACTACAAGTAATCCGAACATTCGGCGCTCCAGCTAAACCAATAGAATTTAAGCAATCACCCCCTGCACACTCCAGAGCAAAACAAGCACTGCTGATATCACTATAAATACTGGCATCATAGACTGTGCCCGCTACATTGGCAACACAGCTTTGGATGGTTAAATTACCCATATCATGAAAGTCATAAAAACCATCTAGGGGTGGATTCCAAATCGGATGAAGCAATTCAATAAGACCCAAACTACGTTCATCTTCTAAAAAGTCAGAGTCAATAACCCATAAAACCAGGTTGTGGGTGCCAAGATAATAATCATTGTCAAAGTTTATATTCCAGTTAATGATTAAATTGTCACCACTCAACCTAAACCAAGTATTATTAGCATTGAGAGTTGCTCGAGCACCTGTCGTGGTTAAACTCCTACTTAATTCCCACCGATTCTGTCCAGAGTTCCAAACAGCATTTGCTCGATCTGCAGCAGCACCCTCTTCATCTCGACCAAAAAATTTAAAATGATAAGGACTAGTGGTAAGATCAACCGCTGCTCTGGTATACCAATAATCATTATCCCAATCTGCCCTATTTCCAATGACGCTGCTATCAACAATATTAAGCTGGGCCATGTCTATATCCGCAGCGCCATCAGCATCAGAATATTGAGTTGAAAAGTTCTGGTTGTTGTCGCCAGCACAAATACTCTCGCTGTTAACCCAAATAACCTGGGGCGGGTTAACATCTTCAGTTACACCAACCGCAATTGCCCGCGTTGCTATTGTAAATTGATAAGCTGGGTTTGCAAAAGCCCGTAAATCAGTACTTATATAAGCAGGCTCAAATCCGCTCACCCGAGTCTGACTGGGTGTAGTTCTGCTATAGCTGGTATTCCACCTTATTCTGGTTGTTTCCCAACCATCAGGTAAATTAAAATAAAATCTGACATTAGCAGATGAAGCTCCTATATCAGGCGCCTGTCCCAGATCAGGATTGCCACTCGCATCCACTCCACTGCTTAAATTACCTGAACACTTAAAATTAGGAGGTGTGGGGTCAAGTTGACCATAACAATTGGTTTTACAACCAGACGCTACCCAGTGTCCATTTGATAAAAACGGGCAACAACTTACACTGCAACAAGTATCACCAGGACAAACATAGCTGTTATCATTTCGGTTGTCGCAAGTAGCATATGCATAAGACCAACCACTTGGATGATCACTGCCACATATCCAATCCCGGCCAATATAGGAATACTGCCTGTATTCCAATACTACTAAAGTTACTTCAATATTATCTGATACGTTGGTATCAAGGCGGCTTTCATCATCATCCCACTCACCATTCCCGTTAGCGTCGTAGTAATACCAGATGGCGAATTTACCATAATCTCCCCCTTCAATAGTTCCGCCGTCGCCGCTATCACAACTACCACAGCAACTGGCAGTTGCTGAACTCTGAGCCGCACAAGCGCCATTATCCTCTCTTGAATCAATACACTCATCAGTGGCACAGCAAACCCCAGAACAAGAGGCCGGTGTGGAATCAGCCACACACGCCCAAACATCATCACAATTATCAGCCACCTGGCATTCGTCACAACTAGCATTACAGCGACTCCCTCCACAGCTTACAGATTGACTACCGATACAGCCGGTCGGATTGCATTCGCAGGTGCCAGTCCTAAATGGACCACATCTAGCACCTGATGTTGAACAAGCTGTATTATCCTCGGTACACTCACAAACCTCACGGAAACTCCCACAAGTCACATCACCACTGCAGGCAACAACTTCATAACTGCCGCCACTGGCTACACAGGATGCTTCGGCTCCCGGATCCGGATCAGCATAAACCTTGTTGTCTAATATTGACCACCAACTCTGTTTTTTACTGACTTTAAAAAGCCTTTTTTCCAATAAAGAAACTTGTTTTAATATCTCAATATCTTCCTGTGTCTGACCAGCACCAGCCGAACCAAGTTCGCCCTGGTTTTTAGTAACATACAAAATGCCGGACATTACTTGAACATCTATTTGCCGGCTTAACTGTTCAATATCCCCTTGCCAAATTTCCTTGGTTAAATGAACCATTAAAGTGTATTGATTTTTAGCTTCATCTGTTTGCCAACCAAGAGAAAAACTGGGCACAGCTAGATCGTCGGGATGAAAAGTTTGGTGATATTGCTGGGGCCTATCGGTTAATTCAATTACCATTTCATTGGGTACAAAGCGCCGGCTTTCACCATAAAGCAAAGCGCCTTTTTCCCAGAATAAAAAACCCGTTATCATATTTTTTATTGGATACTTGCTTAAGGTGAATAAGTTAAGATACATTTGCGACATTGATGTTTAGTGGATCACTACGCCAAAGCCTACCCCATTTTTAGTAGAATACGAGGCTATAGGAGGTGGACTAAGATGCTTTGTAGCCTACGAAAGTTTAGTCATGAGGA
>JAHJAY010000034.1 GCA_018813815.1 Patescibacteria group bacterium
TAGTTTGATAAGCGCCTAAAACTGCCACCTTCATTGAATTGCTCCGCTAGATTTTAAATAACCGGTATAAGAAATTTCTCTAGTTTGATTAATTAAATTAGCTAAGCAGGTTTTTGTTTGCTGACGCTTTAATAAAGCCGGTTTGGTCTTAAAACTTAAACTGTCTGAACCGGCTCCAGAACCATAAGCCACTAAAAGAATTTTTTTATTGGCTTTTGTTTTTTCTAAAACCAAACACAGTCCTAACAAGGAACAGGCTGAATAAGTATTACCAATATCCTTAACTATAAAACCGGTTTTAAGCTGGTCAGTAGAAAAACCAACTGTTCGAGCGAGTTTCTGAGGAAATTTAACATTAGGCATATGAAAAACTACCTGATCAAAATCGCTCGGCTGCTGCTGAGTTTGTTTTAAAAAACCTTGAAGACATTTTTTCATATGATAAAAATAACCGGGCTCGCCGGTAAAACGACCGGCATGTTGGGGGTAAGATTCGCCCTCGCGGCGCCAAAAATCCGGCGTATCTGAATTAAAAGAATTGGTATGTTCCAAAGCAGCCAAAAACTCCTGTTTCCGGCTGCCTAAAATAAAGGCAGCTGCTCCGGCTGCAGCGGTATATTCCAAAACATCACCGGGCCGAGCCTGAGCTTTATCACTACCAATAACCAAACCATAATCAATTAAACCGGCCTCAATCATGCTGGCAATAATCTGCATACCAACAGTAGCCGCTTTACAAGCAAATTCTAAATCAGCACAAAAATAATTATTATCCATTCCTAAAGCTTGAGCTACAACCGTACCCGACGGCTTAACTGCATAAGGATGTGATTCACTTCCGATAAAAATCGCCCCAATTTTTTTTGGGTCGAGCTTGGCTTGTTTTAAGGCCGCTTGAGCGGCTTCAACCGCCAGAGTAATAGCATCTTCATCCTTATCAGCGACTGACTTTTGAACCAAACCTAAAGAACGCTCAACCTCTTGTCCATCTTTTTGCCAGGCTCGGGCAATTGTTTTCAACTTAAGCCGGCCGGCCGGTACATAAGCGCCAAAACCAACAATGCCAACAGATTTAAACTTTTTAAGCTTGATCATTTACTCCCTCTTCCCAGCTTTTCATGAGCCTTAACCAAGTGACCGGCAGCCAAAGCAGCGGTTAAAGAAAGTTCGCCGGCTAAAACCGCAGCGCCAACAATCACCGCCAACTCCAAAGCCTCACCTTTTTTACCTTGACCTAAACCTAAAATTGCCAAAGCTTCTTTCTGAGTCGCTAACCCGGTTCCACCGCCAACTGTTCCCAACATTAAGCTGGGTAAATAAACACTAAAATAAAGATCGCCATTAGTTTCTAATTCAGCCGTGGTAATTCCCAAAGAACCCTCAACTACATGCGCCATATCCTGACCGGTAGCTAAAAATAAGGCAGCAACTATATTGGCAAAATGACCATTAAAACCTAAACTGCCGCTCATGGCTGAACCAACAAAATCTTTTCTTAACACCACTTCAACTATTTTTTCCGGCGTGGTTTTTAAAACTTGTTTAACCACGGCTTTTTTAAGCCTCGCTTCAGCCCACACACACTTGCCCCGACCCTGAATAAAGTTTAACCAAGAAGCTTTTTTATCAACGCAGAAATTACCGCTTAAAGAAACACATTTTACTTTTAATTTTAGTTCAATTAAACTAACCGCTTGTTGGGTAGCAATTGTTGCCATATTCATTCCCATCGCTTCAGCCGTATCATAAGAAAAACGCAAAAAAAGGTTTTTACCGGTTATAAACGGCTCAATGTCCAGCAACTTCAGGTACCGGCTTGTTGCTTCAACTTGTTGTTTCAGTTGATTAAAGTTCTTCTTAATCCAGGTAATTAATTTTTCGGCTTCAGCCAGGTTGTTGACTTTAAAAACCGGCGCCCGGGTTACACCTTTTAACTCAACTTTGACCCGGATACCGCCGGACAACCGGGTGGCTTTACAGCCGCGATTAACGCTGGCGATTAACGCTCCCTCAGTTGTTGCCAGTGGAAGATAATATTCTCTAGCAGGCAACTTAACAGCTATTGGGCCGGCAATCCCCAAAGGAATCTGAGTAACACCAATCATGTTTTCGCAATTACGGCCCATTATTTGATTCGGGTCAAGAGAAAAATTAGCGATGTTTTCCAATTTGATTTTTAGTTTTTCGGCAACCAGCTGACTTCTTTGGCTAACTGATAGATTTTTCATTTTGCCTCCTCCACTTCCAAACCTGCCAGCCCCAATAAACTAAGTACATAAAAACCAATAAAGACAACAAACCCAACAAAAAAAGCAGTAGTTGTGCCAGCCAGCCAAGGGAACCGCTTTTACCGCTAAGAATCCTGGCGGCAAAAAGTGTCAGGCTCCCAAACATAAGAAGATTAAAGGGTAGTCCAAAAACAAGCGCCGCCTGAGAATAATCCTGATCTTCAACAATTTCCCTGATGGTTTTAAACGGATGATTGGTTAATCCCAGAAGATTTCGACATAAAAGATAACTTTCTTTAATCCCAAGCAGCAAGCCATATTTTGCTAATTTCTCCGCTAACTTTTTCCGGTTTTTTAAATTCATACTTAAAGGCTTTTCTGGCCCGGGATAAACGGGATTCAACCGCTTTTACGGTAATTTTTAGCTTGGCAGCAATCTGGACCATAGAAAGTCCTTCATGATATTTAAGTCGTAAAATTTGAGAATATCCTTCGCTCAAGCCGCGCAAAGTAAGCGTAATTTTCTGCTTTAACTCTTTTTCTTCCATCGCTAATTCCGGACTTAAAGCCCGAGAAACTAACCCTTCTAAAAAGGGCAAGCGGGAAAAAACAATGCTTTTAATTTTTTTCTTGCGATAATAGTCACAGGTTTCATGCCAGGCAATACTGCATAACCAGGAAAAAAGCTTTGACTTGGCTTTATAGCTCGGCAAAGATTTAAGAGCAGAAATAAAAGTTTCCTGCAAGATTTCTTCAGTTACCGCTGGATCAGCTTTTTTAGCAATAAAGTAACGCAAGCGGGATTTAAACTGCTGATAAAATTCATTAATTGCTTGTTCATCGCCGCTGAGAATACGTTTAACCAAGTGCTGTTCTTTGTTCATATTTCTATACTTCTCTTTTTACCACAAAATCAGCCAAGCCAATGTATACTTTCTGCAGTTCTTTGTCAGCGGTAATTTGAGAAACTGCCTGTTTGGCTTTTACGCTCCATTGATTAGCTATTTTAACACTTTTATCTAAAGCGCCGCTAGTTTTGATAATTTTTCTTAACCAATCAGTTTCTTTTTTCGTTAGGTCTTTTTTACCAATTAGGCTTTTAAATTTTTGAAAATTGGAATTTGCTTGTCCGTCTGAATGCCTAAGCTTTCGGCGGAAACATTGAAGCTTACTGGCTGTATCAACAATCAGGTGGGTTTTTTTGCCTTCGCGCAGGTCAGCACCTGCCGGCTTACCAATAATCTTTGGCTCACCAAATACGCCTAAAATATCGTCCTGGATTTGAAAAGCCAAACCTAAAGCCTGAGCATAACTTTTTAAAGCCCTCAGCCGACTGGCATCTGTTTCTCCTGCGAGAACAGCCCCGGCCATAAGAGGCAGTAAAACAGTGTAAGAAACGGTTTTATAATGGTGAATCTTTTTAATCATCGCCCGGTTAACCTGCTCCCAAGGCAACACAGTCAAATCCAGCGCCTGACCATAAACAGTTTGCTGGCAATATTTAAACACTGGTTTTAAAACCGTCTCACTCTCAATCAACTCATAGGCCAGAACTAAAGCTAAAACACCGACATTTATTCCTAAACCAACTCCATACCATGAATCGCCGCCGATCTGTTCAAATTGTTTATGCATGGCCGGCTGACCCCGGCGCTGATCATCCTGATCCATGATATCGTCAAAAATCAACATGCTGGCGTGAAGCACTTCCACACCGGCGGCTACCTGAATCGCTTGATTAATATCCCGGCCGCCGCAAGACTGATAAGCAAGTTTAACCAGTATACCGCGAATCTTTTTGCCTTTTAAACATAACTGCCAAAGACGCTGGATCATTTCTTGGGAAATCTGACCGGCTTTTTCAGACTCAACCAGTTTAGCCTTAAAAATTTTATCCAACTCTCGGTTAATTTCTTTTTGAGCAATTTTAAGATAGCTTTTAAAATCCATGTCTTTGTATTATATCTTAATATTTGCTAAACTAGAGTTGTGAAATTAGCAGTTAACATTGGTGATGCTTTCCGACTCGGCAATCAAGGAATTGAAGGTAAAACCGGCTATGACACCATCGGCTCACTGGTTTCAATAATTCTTAAAAATGTCTATATCTTTTCAGGCATAATTATTCTTTTTTTATTGATTGGTGGCGGCTTTACCATGATTGCCAATGCCGGCAATCCGGAAAAGCAACAACAGGGTTCAAAAGCAGTAAGTTCAGCCCTTATTGGCTTCTTGATTATTTTTTGCTCTTACTGGATAATTCAAATAATAGAAGTGATTACTGGAGTAAAAATTTTTAATCCGCCAGGCTTATGACATTAACTATGCTGCAAATATTTGGGTCAGTTGATATGCCGCCCGGGGTTGAAAAATATGGCATCTTACAGGCCGGTGGCCTTATCAGTTTTCTTTCCAATATAATTAAGCTTATTTCCATTGGCGCAGGAATATTCAGTTTAGTTAATCTGGTTTTGGCCGGATTGGGATTTATCGGTTCTTCAGGCGACCCCAAAAAAACTGCGGCTGCCTGGGAAAAAATCTGGATGTCCTTAATTGGTTTATTAATTATTGTATCTTCATTTGTTTTAGCGGCAATTATTGGTTATATAATTTTTGGCAGTGTCAACGCTATTTTAATTCCCCAAATCTACGGCCCTGATCTTGGACCAGCAGCCCCTCCAGTTCATCCTCCTGGAGGAGGACCATAAAAAATAAAATGAAACAAATAATCGCTCTCAGCTTAGGACCATTTGAAGGAATACCTAATTCATATCAGGAAAAGCCATTAGATGTAGGCAATGCATCAAGTAGGCTAGTTGAAATCATTTCCAACACTTACACTTTTTTATCTTTAGTTGGCGGGATAATGTTTATCCTCTACTTTGCCATTGGCGCGCTTAATTGGGTGTCATCCGGCGGCAAACAAGAACAAATCGAAAAAGCTAAAAAAATGATGACTGACGCCGCCATTGGTTTAATTATTATTGCCGTTTCTTATCCAATAATTTACATTATTAGCAGTGTACTAGGGTTAAATATTTTGCATCCAGAAGAATTAATTCCCCAAATAGGACCAACATGAAATTATTAGCACAAGGAATCGTTAATAAGGCTCTGCCGGAGCCTTTGCAAACAGCCAAAGCAGGCGGCTTGGCTTATTATCTGGCCGCGCTTTGGAAAGCAGTGGTTATTTTAGGCGGTCTGGCCCTGCTTCTTTATCTTGTCTGGGGAGCAATTGACTGGATGATGTCTGAAGGCGATCAGCAAAAACTTACCAATGCCAGAAACAAAATTACCCATGCGGTGCTCGGCATGGCAATTTTAGCGGCCAGCTATGCCATTATTTTATTTATTAATACTATTTTTGAAATGAATTTGCTCCAACCGGTCTGGCCAACCGCGCCGGGCGTACCGGCAGGAGGTTATTAACACATGGCTTTATTGCAACTGGTTACTAACATTGAAGGCGAGCTGGACACCAGTTTTTTTCGGATTACCAGTTTAAGCCAGCTGGGTTCAAAAGGTTTAGAAGCCGCTTTGGTAATCGGTCCAATTCTGGCTCTTGGCTATCTAATCTGGGGCGTAATTGACTGGATAATGTCTGAAGGCGAAAAACAACAATTAGGAGAAGCAAGAAAAAAAATCACCCATGCGGTAATTGGTTTAGCTTTATTGGCTTCAGTTTGGATACTCTGGAGTTTAGCGCGTTACTTTTTAGGCTTTGGTGTTGGCGGCAACGGCGGATCAGCTGGCGGCGGCGGCCGGGGCGATGTTGCTTGTAACGCTGAACAAATAGCTATTTTTGACCGAGCTGAATGCATTAGGCTCTGCCAAGCTAATAAAGGCTGTACCGGCGCCAACTGTGTTACTGATAAAAACGAATACGGAGAAACTTTTTGCGAGTGCGCGCCCGGATCAGGCCAAAGCTGGGCTGACGCTTGGTACAGCGAATGCGTGCCGCCTGATTATCTCTAAGAATTTAAAAGGGTTGACAAACTACAACAAAATCATTAAAATTAAGTTAACATCCTATAACTTATAAGTTAAATAAAAGGAGAAATTATGGTAAAACCAGTATATGCCCAAGTACAAGATATAAACATTGAAGCGCCTCCAGGCGGGATAACCGACTTTGGCCGGTTAATTACTTCGGCTCTACAGGTAGCTTTAATTGTCGCGGCAATTCTTACTTTTGCTTATTTGCTCTGGGGCGGCATCCAATGGATTACCTCCGGCGGAGATAAAGGTCAATATGAAGCGGCTCGGGGCCGGATTACCGCTGCTTTAGTTGGTCTGGCAATTGTCGCGGCCGCTTACGCCGTAATGCAATTAATTGGTTACTTTTTCGGCATTAGCGTTTTTGACTTTACTATTCCTTCAGCCGCAGGATAAAGATAGAGCTAAAGAAATTTAGAGATATAGAAATCTAGACATATAAAAAAAATCCCGGCGCGGCGTCGGGATTTTTTATGCTAAAATAGCTTAATGAACAAAACTTTATTGGCTCAGGTTAGTGACTGGGATGCTCACCTTGATCCAAATACCGGCGTTCCTTATTTATCTGCTTTTGAAGTGGTTTTTCAAAATGTTTTAGCAATTGCGGCCGGCGCAGCCGGTTTGACTTGTTTTGTGATGCTGATTATTGGCGGCTTTCAATACTTAACGGCCGGCGGCGACCAAAAAGCTCTAGCCAAAGCTAAAATGACCCTCACTTGGGCAGTTATTGGCATTATTGTTCTAGTTGGCAGTTGGTTCTTAATTCGTTTTATTAATGAATTTACCGGCGCAGCAATACTTGATTTTACAATTCCTAAAGGCGTTCCTGGACCAGCTCCAGGTGGAAACGTGCCGGCAATCCCACCGGCAGCCTGTTTAGCACCTGGTACACCCTGTGGAGTAGGTGGAAATTGCAGCCAATGCTGTAGTAGCGCTTCACATGTAGCAGCTGGATTTGGATCTGTCTGCGATTAAAAATTCTCTTCGACTCTTTTCTCTTCTCTGCTATACTGTTTCTTAGGATGACATTTCAACCCGGCCAAATTATTAAAACCGAAGCTTGTCCAGTTTGCCAAGGAAAGGGTTGTACTTCTTGCGGACAATTTGGCATGACTGGCCAATTGGAAAATCAAAAATTGGTTTTTAATTTGCCGGGATTTTTTGATTTGGCCACTCATCAATATCATAAAAAAACAGCTCTAATCCGACGAATAATCTTAATTCTGACAGCAATTTTATTAATTATTGTATCCTGGAAACTTATTTTATGAATAACCAACCTCTAGATATTAGCCAGCTTTACAGCAAAGCCGCTAAACAAACTTTAGCAGAAAGCTTAAAATTAGCGGCTAAGCTAAATCTTGACCAAGCAACGCCGGTTATTCTTTTAAACACTCTTTTAAAAGAGAAAAAAGTCAGACAATTAATTAGTCAACTTAACTTAAATTATGATCAGCTTAATTTACCTTTACCAACCAAGCAAAGCCAACAACCAATGAAAGTGGCTTTTTCTCCGGAACTAAAAAAAATTATCTTTTTAGCTTATCAGGAAGCTTTCTTAAGCCAGCGCTCAGAAATCACTCGGTATGACTTATTTATTACCACAGCAGTTGAGTTGAAAATTAAATTCAACCTTAGCCAAGCGCAAACCTTAATTAGCCATTTATCAGGCGGCCAAACCGCCAGTTTCAGAACAGCCAATTTAGACCAATTTACTCAAAATCTAACTCAACAAGCCGCTGCCGGCCAACTCGGTCCAATTGTTGGCAGAGATAAAGAAGTTGCTCAGGTTATCAGAATCCTGGGTCGAAAAACTAAATCTAACGCTGTATTGATTGGTGACGCTGGCGTGGGTAAAACCGCAATCATTGAAGGTTTGGCTTTACTGATTGCCCAAAAAAAAGTTCCCTCTCTATTACAAGATGTCCAAATCTTATCACTCAGTTTAACCTCTTTAATGGCCGGAGCGACTTTTCAAGGCGATTTAGAAAAACGGATTCAAAGTTTGATCCAGGAAATCAAAACCCAAGGCAGTGTTATTCTTTTTATTGATGAACTTCATATGATTGTTGATGCCGGCGCGGCTGGCGGGGCAATGACAGCCGCCAATATCCTCAAACCGGCCCTCGCCCGAGGCGAACTTCATGTCGTTGGCGCCACCACCCATGACGAGTATCGCCAGCATATTGAAAAAGATCCGGCGCTTTCCCGTAGATTTGAACCAGTTAAAGTTGATGAACCAAATGAAGCTGATGCTTTAATTATTTTAACTGCCGTTGCTAAAAAGCTCAGTCAACATCATCAGGTTAAAATTACGCCCCAAGCAATCCAAGCCAGCGTCACTTTATCCAAACGTTATATTCAAGACCGCCGACTCCCAGACAAAGCGATTGATCTTTTGGATGAGGCCACTTCAGCCAGTCAATTAGCCAATAAATCCGAAGTAACAGAAGATGATATCCGGACAGTTCTTTCTCAACGAACCGGCATCCCCATGCAAAAACTAACCGAAAAAGACTCCTTAAAGCTGCTTAATTTAGAACAAGAAATTAAAAAACAAATTATTGGCCAGGATCAAGCTGTAAATGCAATTACTGACGTTATTAAACGAGCCCGAGCCGGTCTTAAAGATCCTAACCGACCCATTGGTTCATTCCTATTACTCGGACCAACCGGCGTAGGCAAAACCGAACTGGCTAAAGTTTTAACCCAAGTGGTTTATAATGACGAAAAAGCAATGGTGCGCTTAGATATGTCTGAATTTACTGAATCACATACCGCTGATCGCTTAATGGGAGCACCACCGGGCTATGTTGGTTATGAAGAAGGTGGCCAGCTAACTAACCCAATCCGCCAACGGCCTTATTCTTTAGTGCTTTTAGATGAAGTGGAAAAAGCCCACCCCAGGTTATTTGATGTTTTTTTGCAAGTTCTAGAAGACGGCCGCTTAACTGATGCCCAAGGCCATGCGGCTGATTTTAAAAACACAATTATTATTATGACTTCTAATATTGATGTGTCTCAGTTTTTAGATTCACCGGCTGATCAAACAGATCGGACTGAACTAATGAAAGCTTTAAGCCATCATTTCCGGCCGGAATTCCTCAACCGGATTGACGACATTATTTTAATGAATCCTTTGAGTATCAATGAATTAAAACAGATTGCCAAGCTATTAATTATTAAGGTTAACCAGCGGCTTAAAGATAAAAACATTAGTATTTCAGTAACTGAAGCTGCTTTGAATAAGCTCGTCCAAGCGGCTGACACTAAACATTTTGGCGCCCGGCCACTCAAACGCTTAATTCAAGAAAAAATCGAAGAACCTTTAGCAGAAAAAATTCTTAGAGGCGAACTCCAATCCGGTCAAACAATTACCATTACGCCTGAGGAAATATGAACGATTATCGTAAATACACCTGCCCTGCTTGCAATGGCAAAGGCTGCCAGCTTTGTCAGAACAAAGGCACGGTTGTGGCCACTTCTCAACAAATTCAGCAAGCAAAATCAGTCATTCAGCAAGCTGTCAGAAAACGCCAGCAACAACTAAAACAAAATACTCCGTCAATTTCTCCACTACCATCAGAAACTAAACCAAAGCTTCAAATCGCCGGTTTACTGGCCACGCTTGTTTTACTGCTCCTGGGCGGCGGGGCAAGTGCTAGCTATATTTATTTCAAATCGTTTAGGCCTTTTTTTGCCGGATTGACAAGCTTGGCAATTGGAATAATTACCAAACTCTTGTGGAATTCGCCAATTATTAAATCTAAGATTGTTAATGATTTTTTAACTAATATAGAAAATGCCTAAAAGAAATGTCAATAAAAAAGAGGCCCGAATTGCCCTTTTAAAAGGCGCGGCTCGGTTTTGGGCAATCAACCCGAACACTCTCTATCTCGGCTACTCTCCGGACGATAAAAACTTTACCAGAGTTCTTGAAAGAGAAATTCCCGGCTTCAACAAACAAACACCTAACTACGGACAGGCAGCTGAAATTCTTGAGCGAAAATATCCCCATATTACAGCCACAACGCAAACAAGCGGACCGCTTGACAAAATCCAAGGCAGAATTCGCGGCTTGGGCGGACCAAAGTTTGAGGAAATGGTTTCCAACTTGCACGTTGACCAGTTAAACGCCACACTCTTTCAAAAACAATCACCCAACCCTTTTCTGGGTCCAAATAAAGAACTGATCAAAGAAGCGGCTGATTATGCGGCTAAAGAACTGTTAGAGCCGGTCAGCGCCCAAGCCGGAGTCACTCTAGAAGATATCAGCCAAAACCCTGAATTAAAAATCCGCACCCAGCAAATTATTGACCGCACCCTGGCTTTACAAGAAGTTAAAAATCAAGTGGCTGAATCTACGCTTAAGCGCCTGCCGCCAGTTTTTAAACAACACCACTTGCAAGCAACTGTTTATCAAATCAGCCATGATTTTCTGGAGCAAATAGCCACCCCCCTGGCTGATGAGTTTGCCACCAGTTTAAGCAATACGCCAAAACCGAGCGATCCCAAAGCTTACGATCCGGGCCAGCAAGTCAGCTTGGGCCAAATACGCTTTAATCAACGTATAAAAGAACTGGCTAATCACCCTAACCCAACGATTAAAGCACATTATTATCGAGGATTGCATGAAATTACAGAACACCATTTACAACCACTCCACTTGCCTGATGAACAAATTCAATCCATTGTAGAACAAGTTAAAACCGCAATTCAGAACACGCTTCAACAAGAGACAATCGCTCCTCAAGTATTGTATAAAACCACTATTACACCTGACACCACAATAGCTGGCCGCGGTAATCAAACCGACATTGAATTAAAAGTAATTACTCCGCCGGTTTCTTGGCAACAACGAGTCAGCTTAGCCCGGCAGGCAATTCAACAAAATTGGAAAGACTCAACGCTTTTAATTGGCGGCGCAAATAAATGGCTAAATTATATTGGTCCCCAGGGTTTGCAAATTATGTTTCGCTCAACCCTTAGTTATCCGCATAAAAAGCTGTTGGATAAACTAGGCTCAGGCGGATTTAATTTGCTCCACCACATCAGTAAAAAAGATGTCCAATCAGCTTTAAGCCTGTCTCTTGAAGCGCGCAGCCGCCACATCCGTTTTTCTCAATGGAAAATGGCCCTTAAACACCCAATCTGGTTTATTACCAATCAAATTACTCAACTTCTGATAAGAAAACCGCTCAACTTCCTTTTACTTAGCACCGGCTTAGCTCAGGTCAAGTATAAAACCATTGGTTTTGGCAAACTGAATGAAACTAAGTTCAAAATGTACAAGCAGATTGTTTTTGCTCCGCGGGAATGGGTTATTACAGGCATTAAAGCCTTGCCAAAAGCAAGTTTAACTGCTGCTCGCTGGACAAAAAATAAAACTGCGCCTTTATGGCAGCCAATAGCTAGGGCAACCCGACCTTTTAGACAAGCAGTTAAAAAAAGAGTCAAAGATTTTTTAAGTACAATTTATAAAAAAACCATTGGCCTTGTAATCAATAAAATTACTGGTTTTTTTGCCCGCGTCGCTGGCCGGATCGGCCTGGAAATAACTCGTTTTACCGCCAGTCGGATCGGCCAAGCTTTTTTCAATTCCCGCTTTGGTACGGCTCTTAAAAGCTGGGCAGTTAAAGGCATGGAAATGCGTTTTGCCAGTTTTGTGATTAAACACCCTTTTTTAAGCGGTGCAGCCAAATTCCTTTTTACCAAAGGGCTTTCCGGCTTATTTAACGCCGTCCTCTGGATCACTGATTTTCCGGGTATGTTTATTTCTAATATTTATTTGGGCAGTCCGGGCGGGTTTTTAGGCGGTACGGCCGGAGCAACCATAGGTTTTATACTAGGAGGAATACCCGGAGCCATAATTGGCGGCATTGGCGGCGGCTTTATCGGACATCTTATTTGGACTAATGCGCCCAAAATACTCGGTTTAAAAGCAGTTCAAAGCTTTCTTGGTCCGGCTCTAAGTAATCTTTTAAGCCGGTTTTTCCAGCTTTTTCACCTTAATCCCGGCACCTGGTTAGGCACTATTGCCGGCTATTTTTTAGGCACTTTGCTTGGGTGGCCTCTTTGGGCTACCTCCCTACTTTCATTTGGCCTAGGCATTACCGGCACTTTGCTTTGGCTTCCTTATATTCAACCTTTCCTGGCAGGTGCTTTCTCAGCTTTAACTACTTTTATTAGTGGCTTAATCAGCTCTCTTACCGGCACTTTAAGTGCCGCGATTGCCGGACTCACCCTTACTACAATTATAGGCGCATTTACTATCGTAACTGCCTTAACCCTTTTTGTCACCACAGTCATTATTACCAGTATTATGGTTTATCAGGATGCCCGTATGTTATTAGCCCCTAATGAATCCGCCTGTTTTCAGGTAATCAAAGAGTATTCAATTAGCGGCAACAAGCAAAAGGCTGAAGCCGGTGACATTATTTCCTATAACATCAGCATCATCCCCAAAACCACAGTAACCAACGCGGTGATTGAAGACCATATTATTTACCGTTTAAGCATGGGAACAAATATTGAAAATTTTCTTGATCCGGAAATTCTTAATCTCAGCTACACCTCAGTTGATGATTTTTCTGAAGATTTAGATATCCGGCCGGAGTTTCAAGCCATTGTTTTAAAATGGCAAGTGAATGAACTTAGCACTCCGCTGGAAATCAGCTATCAAGTTAAGGTTTCTGATACTTATGTTGAGGGCGAAATTGAAAACACTATTCTGGCCGATGGCCAGGCAGTTGATGACCAAGGCGAAAAACTCCAATGCTTAATCAGTTATTCCCGGTTTGTTAATGGCAACTGCCGAGAGGCAGCAGAAATTGCCTTGCGTTTTGTTGAGGCTCTTTCTGAAAATAGCTGCAGTAATTTAGATCGTGTACCTCTTTTTAATTATCCCATTATTAATCGCACCACTTGGCCAACAGCTGAAATCTGTTTGGAAAACGCCAGTATTCCCCAAGCAACAATCAACCGACTTGGCGACTGGCATCTTGCAAATTATAGTTGTGCTCAATGCCTGGGAACAGTAATTGCTTGGGCTTATGGTGCTGGGATTACGGGTTGGCCCCCAGCCGAATATGCTGGTGCCATGGCTAATAATCCACCGGCCGGCTATAGCTGGCAGTTAACGGGCGGCAACGAAAACTTAATTTCTGCCGGCGACATGGTAGTTTGGAACGATAATCCTGGCCACATAGCCATGGTAACTAAAGTTAACTTTGGTCTATTGGGGGGTATTAGTTCGTTGGAGATCGCCGAGGCCCTAGGCGAATATGAAATAGGTGGAGTCGATTATTGCGGTGCTGTTCGAATAAGGCCAATCAATTACGGTAGTTTTACCGGCTTTTTACACTGTGAACAATAAGGAGGCAGAATGAATATAATCAATTTATTAAACCAGCTTAAAAGCCGCTTATCCACCAAATTGCTGCTGGGAATTCTGGCAATTATTGCTTTAATTCTTTTTTTAGTTATCAAGAACCAACCGCAACTCGAACCGCTTCAAGTAACCGGCTATTTTCCCACTTCCCAAGAGGTCAATGTTTCGCCAAACAGCAACCTTGAAATCACCTTTAACCGTCCATTAGTTTCTTTAAAAGAAATAATAGTTTCCCTTCAACCGCAAACCCAAGTTAACCTTTCCCTTTCAGAAAACCAGCAAACAGTTATTATTGACCCTGTTCCGCCACTGCATGCTAATCAAACCTACCAAGTGATAGTTTCAGATAATAATAAGACTCTAGATAAATTTTCTTTTAAGACTGAGGAACTTCAAGGCGACCCGGCCTTGATTTGGGAAAGAGACCAGTATATTGAGGCAAATTTTCCCTTAATTGAAGTCCTACCTTATGAAACCAAGCAATTTGCTATTTATGGCACCAGCAAACCGCTGGCTCTAGAAGTATTGATCAAACAAGAACCAATTGATGCAGTTAAAGTGGCGGTTTTAAACTGGATTGAATCCCAGGGAGTTGATCCCGCCAGCCAGAAAATCAACTGGTTCAATCTTGAGCTCTCGCCTATCCCTTGACAGTTAACTAAAACCCCAATAGCATGAAGGTAAGACTATGGTGAAAAAAATTCTGCTTTTTAGTTTTATTGTTATTTTGGGTTTATTCTTCTTTAAAACCCCTTGCCAAGCGGCTTATAAAGAATTCGGGACTCTTAGTTTAAAAAATGCACTCGAAGAGCCTTCAATGAATCTGGAACAAACCAGCGCTTATGTTGCTAACAGCCTGGGCCGACTGGTTCAATCTTGGAGTATTGGCGAAACTAATTCGGTGGAGATTAGTCAAAATGGCTATCTTCAATTTGCTGAAGGTGCCTCTCCAGGAGCAGTAGGGTATTTAGCTTTTGCCACTGGCAGTCTTTACCAACCACCAGTTAACAATGGGACTTATTTGGCTGATGTTATAAATAAAATTAACCCCAGTCGCCATTTTACGGCTTATGCTGGCGATCCGGGATTCCTGGATTACCATGGCGGCTTTACTGCTCTTAATCCGGTCTTAAGAATTTGGAAATCCTTCAGAAATATTGCTTATCTTTTTTTCATTGTAATCTTTGTTGTTGTTGGCTTTATGGTAATGTTCCGCCAAAAAATCAACCCCCAAACAACTATTTCCATTCAAAACTCCTTACCTCGTATTGTTATAGCTCTTATCTTGGTTACTTTTTCCTATTCAATATCAGCTCTTTTTGTTGACATCCTCCAAATAGGTATGCGTTTTACAGCTGCCATAATAACCCAAGAAGACATTCTGACTAGTTGTGTGTTTTCAAATGATCCTGCCTGCACCCAAATCCTTGACGACGACGGCAATCAAATTTTCCCAATTGATATCAGCATCTTTAATATTATTGGACAAGTGGTCATTCAGCCGGCAGTTGAACCAGGCGCGATCGCCGGCAGCCCAGCTTTTTCAGCTATCAGTAGTATTTTGAGCGTAACCGACTGGATAAGTGATGTTCTAGGTGGCCTAAGGCTGGGGGGAAACGAACAAAATATTGAAGGTAATGTGCTTATTGGCTTGATTTTTGCTCTTACGATCGTTTTTGTCGCTTTTAAAATCTTTTTTGCTCTTTTAACCCGCTATGTTCAAATTATAATTGGTACTATTTTTTCACCCTTTGTATTTCTTCTTGGTGCTTTTCCAAATTTAAATGTTTCCTCTGCTTGGGCAAAAGCCATGTTAGCAAATGCGCTTTGTTTTCCGGCAGTTTTCTTCCTGCTGCTGCTCGCTTCAGCCATAAGTGGCTACCCATCATTATGGATAAGTGGTCAAGGATTAACAGTTTTTCAATGGGCGCCGGAATTATTAGCTGGAGCAGCTAAAAGCAGCATTGGCAGCTTTGTCGCTTTTGGAATTTTATTAATAATCCCAACTGTTCCTCCGGCTATTGAAAACGCTCTTCACGGACGACCCGGAGGTGCTCAAGTTGATCTTGGAGACCTAAAAAAGGCTGCTCGCTTTATTCCGGTCATTGGCAGTTTCATTGGCTAAAATAAAAACTAAATCTTTCCACTTGCTTGCCGGCGCATTGTTTCCGTCATTGACCTATTAAGCTTTTGCTCTCTTCTCCGTGTAGCTTCAAATAAACCAGTTAAGTAGTTTTCTTCACCTGGTCTGGCTGGTCGTTGACTACTTTCTGATCCCCTTACTAAAATTAATCTCATTTCCGGATCGCTGTCATACTCTTTTTTTATATCTGACCAGTTAGTAATAATCCAACTCTCTAATTCTTCAGATTCAATATCAGTTTGCATCTTAACTATATCCAAATCACCATTTTCAGCAGCATATTTCTCATAAAGCAAAAACATACAGTTGTGAGGATAATTTGGGTGAACCGGATCGTCCTCTGATCCTCCTTGAATATCTTCTAAAAATCTCTCAGGATTCTGGGTTAACTTTATTTCCATACCGGCGTGCTGGACTTGCAATCTTGTTTCAACTTCTGCTCCGCTTAACATTTGACCGACTGTCTCAAGAGCATTCTCTCTAGTAGCTCTATTAAAAAACGGCCCAGCACAACAAAAATATGCTACTGCCAAAAGACCTACTCCCCCAATAACTCTTCCCCACCTGCTTTTATTTGTTTCCCGATCTTGTCGATGTTGACCATACTCGGCGGGCGTCATCTCGTCCTCTTCTACTCTTGGCAAAGTAGTCGGTTCTGGCACGCTTCCCGGTTGATGCAAAGCGGCTATTTTCTGCATTAAATTTTCACCATCTAACGATGCTCTTTGTTCTTCCATTTGTTATATTATATCCTATACTTTAAAAACATATAAGCTTTATTGCCAATGTTTAGTGGGGCGGTATATGTCTTGGTTCACCTCTTGCTTCAGCTGCATGCTTAGACAAAAATATTGGAACCACTGCTTGGGCCGACCTTCTCCGTGCCTCATCTTCTTTGGCAATCTCTTTAGCAATCTGCTCTTCGCGGCTTGTCAGTCTAGTTTTAATTCTTGAAGCAACTTTGCCCCATACGGCTGTCATTGTTACCCCTGAAGCCGCAAACGACCAGCCAATAATAGGATCCCCCAGAACAAGAAACCCCGCCGCTGAAAATAAAGTAAAAGTAGTTGCAGATATAAATTGGATCGGCGGTGCCTGCAGTTCGATTCCAATGATAGGTACTTTTGCCTTTTTGAGAAAAAGACTACCGGCTAGCTGATTAACAAACAAGTCTTTAACCGGATTGCCCACCAGCCTCCACCAGGCTCCGCCGCCGGCTCTCAAGCCAGATTGTCGCCAAACCCTTATTCCATTACGAAAGGCACTAATAATGTCTCCAAAATCATTTAACCATGAGATCTCGTTTTCCCGGGCATAGTCGCGCAATTGTCTTTTTGCCCACTCATCAATCTTGTAACCCAACTGATCGTTTTCCAAAGCACCCATCACCTCCTCTAAAGTACCGCCGCGATACAAAAGCGCCTTAATCCAGCCTTTTCTCTGTTCCATCCAGACCTCTTGAGCTTTTTTCCGCCAATCACTAACCACTTTATCTTGAGCGTACCAACGTAGACTAAACATATTCTTCACTCCCATTGCCCATGGTTTAAAAGCCTCAAGCTCTGCCTCTCTTCTGTTTAAACTCTGTTCTTGCATTAATCTTGTAATCTCACTGTTTCGATCAGCCTGCGGAACAGCGCGCCACTCACTATTATAACGGTTTAAAAACTGTCTCACATAAGCTGGGTAGCCTCTTCTTATCCGACTATCTAAATGAGCATACAAACCCAAACCATCTCGCTTTATCTGTTCTACTTGACCAACATCAGGCCCAATATAGCGACCCAAACTCGCCTGGTTTACTTGATAAACCCAAATACGCCTGATTAACTCATCAGCCATGGCCCAGGTACCCACTTTTTCAACCCAACCTTTTAGTTCCCACCACCCTGAGGAAGCCAAATGTAAACCAAGCTTAATGTCGCGTTGATCCATCCATTCATAAATCTCTTCAGTAGTCACCGCATGCTCTAGCTTGCTAAAAGGTAGATCTCCGGCGTCACCATACTTTTTTCTTGCTTTTGAGCCCGGAGGTATTGCGGCCCAACTGTCAAACCCTAAACGTTGGGCAATAATCTCGCGATCACCATAAAATAGTGCTTCTTTAACATAAATGGGCATAACTGCCTTGGCTCCAAGGTGTTTCAACTCATGCTGAGGAACTTCGCCTTCTAAAATATCCCAATAGTAATAACCAAAGTCCTCAGCCACTTCTTGTCTCAGGCCATCGACTATCTCTTTTCTCTCATGATACCAATCTAAAAAAGTTTGGCTTCTTCCTGCATAAAGTAAAAATTCTTGGACTGAACCCTCATAGGTGCCTAAAAATCCCACATAAATCTCGTTACCGATATCACCGTGACGGAGGCCGGCTTGTTCGTGTTTGTAAAAACGGAGAGTCATCAAATCCCAGCGACCATCGTCAACCGCATCCCTCGCAGCCAAAATTTTGGCTCGGCGCTTTCTCCGAGTGGCAAGATTATATTGTTGCTCAATTGCTTCTGCCTCAGCCCCACTTATATGTCTTGTTGTCATTAAACGACCAACCTCCGCCTGCCGCTCTACTGTAGTCGCTTCGGTTTTACGGAAAAGCCCCCTGTGCACCATTAACTTTGTCAGATCTGCATGAGTTATTTGAGTATCAATTGCTCTAATTTCCTCTTGTAAATCCGCCATCATATGCTCGTCAACTTCGTCTCTTAAGGCAATAATTAAATTGTTTTTTTTCTCTGCAATTGTTAACCCAGCCGCCTGCTCAAGAGCAGTCAACCGAATCCATTCTGCATGATAAAGATTCTTATCTCTTACAAGCGTATCAATATCATCTTGGGTAACTTCTTCGTCGCGCTTAATCCTGTTAATCAAGCGTCTTTTCAAAGCGGTAAAATAATATTCCATCAACTTATATTGTTTCTCTTTCCCAGCCGCTTCAGCCTGCTTAAGACATTCATTCTCATTAGCTGGATGATCCTCTCTTGGATCATAGTAGCGCTCCCAAAAACGACCCTCGGTAAATGCTTTAGCTAAAAAACCATAATCAACCATGGGATGATCCATATCAATTAACCAACGCAAATAAGAGTCATAAACCCGGTTGAGATAAGTCTCGTTAATAAAATAGGGTTCTCTTTTAGCTATGCCTGATCCAGCCCTATGCTTCCAAACCTGATCCATCATTTCTTCAAGATATTTTTTAGGCTCCAAGATCTTGAAAAATTGTTCGATCTCATCCGGAGTCTCCTCTATCAGCAACTTAAAAGCTTTCTGCTCTGCTTCTTCCGGAGTTAAACCCTCCAACTCAGCAATCGCAAACGCTCTCCTTTTGACTCGAACCACAGTGTTAGTAAATGATTTAAGTGAGGTAGCATAGTTGGGATACCAATATATCCAGAGATAGCGAAGGATAAAATCCAAACCGCGGACATGGAACTGACCAAACTCTTCCATGGCTCCCCGCTGGATGGCCTCAAAAGCTCGCTCATTTAACAAGTTTAAATCAATGTCCCAAAAATGATCTTGTTCTAAAACCAACTCGAGCTTTACCAATTTAAGCAATGCTTTTTTTGCCTGCGGCGAGGCTCCGGGAATAACATCATTTATAAATTCTTTCAGTTTTTGATGGCCAGCTTGACCATCAGCCAGAGTTGCCAAATCCTGCCACTCCAAAGCCCACTGATGTTCTTGGTTAAAACGGTAGGTAACTTGCCAAACTTCTTTATTAAACAAGTTTCTAATCTCGTCAACGGTAATCGTATCCGGATCCAAACCAATATCAACCATTAATTTTCTCACATCATCAGGAATGTCACGCTTTTCCTTTTTGAGATAAGCCAAGAGTAAATTCATATGGTCGGAGTTATCCGGATCAAAGATAACCGCAGCACCGCCTTGTTCAGTTCCATATCTATAAGACACCACCTCTGTACCTAACTTCCGGGCAAACTTTGGACCCTGCCAGCGTTTTTGTTCTCTTTGTTCCTTTTTACCAGGTGTCCGATAATGGAGTGATTCTACCCGGACCTCGCGATACTCATCATCGTCAGCATAAGGACTCATGGGATTGCGTCTAATTATTGCCGGAAACCAACCCTTGGTTCCTGAAGAATAACCATTAAACTCTCTCACCCAACCTTCTATCTCGTCAAGAAAAGTCCTGGGAAGCCCTTCAGGCAAACTTAAAAGAGCGGGGTCACCGACACCGGCTTGGGCTAAAAAACGATAATAATCTAAAAGCTCTCGAAGTTTATAGCCACTATTACCTAACAACTCACCCATAAAATGAAATTTCATCACGCTCATGGCCACGTCAATCAACCAGACTGGCTGTTCTTTGGCTCGCTGACGGTCGCGCAAATAAGCCACCATTTTTGAATCAGGCCGCTGACGAGGACTAGTAGGTTTATCAGGAAAGCGCCAATACCAATCTTTGACCTCGGAATCGTTAGTCCAATCATTGTGTTTAGCTAACTTTTCCTTAAAACCTTTATCATCTTTGTGAAGGTATTCTTTATGAGTTGGCCGGCCATCTTTGGGGTGACGAAAACCATACCAATCTTGATAAGCCACCGCTTCTCTTAAGCCAGGAATGTTTTTCCACCAAAGAGCAACAGTCCCTAACTCTACCAGCTGGGCTAACTTACCTAAGCGGGCGTCATCATCCATTCTCACTCTTTCTTCATGACAGGATTCATAAACCCCTGTCGCCTCCATAATTTGCGCTATAGCCTCTACTCCTTCCAGCCTTCCCCGTCGTCGAGCAAGAACTTCCCGAATTCGACGATGTGTAAGACTATCCTTTTCTAAGTTGGCAATAATCAGACCTCGACCGCGTTCGCCTTCAACACTCCAACCTAAATCCCGTCCCCAGGTAAACTCCCGCCATATCTTATAAGAACGGCGGTCTTCGCCTTCATAAACCGTTACTAACTGTGGATCATAAGCAAACTTTCTCATAGCTGTTTCAATAAAAGCATTAACTGTTTCTTCTTCAATATTTTTGAGATATTTTTCAAAATATTTAGGTAGTTGAAGCTTCTCCGTTTTAACCACCTCAGCAAGTCTTTCGGCTGGCTGACGACCAATGGCCCGAGCCATTACCTCTTTCTTAAACAAGCTGTCCGGGTTGATGTTATAAGTAACCAATAACATTCTTAAATTAAGAACTTTAGTTCTTAATTCCGGATCAGCTTCTTGCCAAGCCGTACTTTCGCTCCGTCTTTTTGGAGCCAGCTCCCACACGCGGACAACTTCATCGAGCCGATCGTCTTCACCTAAAAAAGCGGCTAGTTGTTGTTTCCTTTGCTCTATGCCCGCTTCACCACTTGCTAGAGAAAACTCAATTGCCTTGGCAAAACCACCTTCTTCAATTGCCCCTTCTATTTCTGCTCTTTGCCCATCAATAAACTTAAAAATCCGCTCCACAAAAGCAACATCCACCCGACCTTCGAAGCGGACCCGACTTCTGGCCTCCAAAAAATCCCTGGTTTGTTCAGTTAAGCGAATTTCATCTTCAGTTGAAATTACCCCGGCTTTCTTTCTCATTCGCTCAAACGCATCATCTACCCGCCTACGAACTCGCCCTAAAAAACTCTTGGCATGGGCCCGGCCAACCGACTCTTCCCACTGATCTAACTGTTCATTAAAAAGATCTTTTAACCCCAGTTCTTTACTGCCTGAAACACGTTTTTCCAACTCTGTATCGGAAAACCGGACTGTTTCTGCCAAAAGAGTGTCTGGTTTAATGCCATAAAGTTCAACAAGGGTTCGTAAGTTCCAAACCCGCTGCTTGAATCGCTTGGCCTCGTCTGGTCCTAGCTGGTGACTAATATTCTCCCAAGCTGCCTTAGCTTCTTCCCTCTCTCGGTCAGTACCGCTGGTCATTTGAACTGCCAACTGCCAGATTTTGACAGTCTCATCTTCTTGAGTACCTAATCCTAAAAGTTCAGCCAGCGATTTTTTTCGATTAGAAACCGCCTCGCTTCCTTTTTCCAAAGAAAGCGGCACTTCCTCACTAAGATTGGCAAGGGCGGCTCGCTGGTTCTCAATGAGCCGGTCAACACGGGCCTTTTCTCCGGCCGAAACAGCTCGCCCTTGCTGGGCTTTATTAACTGCAGCCTTCACTTTAACAGCCTCTTTGGACAAAAAGGCTCCGTCTTCCCGTGACTGCGCCCCGGCCGCCCGAGCTAATTCATCAACCGCTTCAGCTAAAGGAGAAGGCCCAACAGAAATTTCGCTGATTTCTAATTGGCCATTCATATAAATTCATTAGAGCAAATTCTAGGGTAAAAAACAAGGAGTGAAGAAAAAAAGTTATTGCGTTTGACCAACCCATTTCCAGCTAGTATATTAATAAACATTGTCAAGAGTGGCGGTTAGGGAATTAGCCCATAGCCGTCCGGCAACCGAGCCTATTGGACACGGTGCCAAGTCTAACCCTAACCCAGCCAAAAGCTAAAGCATTTAGCCGGGCAAGGAGGGAAGACAAGCCTTAAAGGAGGAAAAATGCAATATTCTCTGTTTACTTCTGAATCAGTTTGTGCCGGTCATCCGGATAAAATTTGCGACCAGATTTCTGACGCGGTTTTAGATGCCTGCCTAAAAGTTGATCCTCACAGCCACACCGGCATTGAATGTTTGGTTACCACTAATAAAATCGTGGTTGCCGGTGAAGTTAAAACAGCGGCCAAACCTGACTACGAGGCCATTGCCCGACAAATAGTTAAAGATTTGGGTTATAACCAATCAATTTACCAGTTTGATCATCAATCGGCTGATGTGGAAGTTTTGGTTCACCAGCAATCGCCAGACATTGCCGTAGGCGTTGATCCGGGCGGCGCCGGCGACCAAGGCATGATGTTTGGTTACGCTTGTAAAGAAACGCCGGAACTAATGCCTTTGCCAATTATGCTCGCTCACGGACTGGTAAAAAAAATGGACAGCCTCAAACTCCCCTATCTCCGGCCAGACGGCAAAAGCCAAGTGGTCGTGAGTTATAAAAACGGCCGGCCGGTTCGGGTGGAAAGTGTAGTTCTGGCCCGACCCCATGACCCAAAAGTAACTAAAAAACAAATTAAGGCTGAATTGTATCGCCAAGTGGTTCTGCCGGTTTTAGAACAATACAAAATGAAAGCAATTACACCCAGCCAGGTAATTATCAATGGTACCGGACAATGGGCAATAGGCGGACCTCATTCAGATATGGGTGAAACCGGCCGGAAAATCATTGTTGATTCTTATGGCGGCATGGCCCGGGTTGGCGGCGGCTGTTTTTCCGGTAAATGCCCGACTAAAGTTGACCGCAGCGGCGCTTATGCCGCCCGCTATGTAGCTAAAAACATTGTTGCCGCCGGTTTAGCCGAGCGCTGTGAAGTTCAAATTGGTTATGTAATAGGCCATCCTGATCCAATTGCCAAAGCAGTTGACACTTTTGGCACAGAAAAAAAATCCAAAAAAGCAGTTGAAAATTTTGCCTGGAAATTGCTGGATCTTTCAGTTAAAGGTATTATTAATGGTCTTGATCTTCTGCACCCAATTTACCAGCAAACTGCCAGCTACGGCCATTTTGGCAATCCCAATTATCCCTGGGAAAAACTCGTAGTATAATATTCACCAATGATTGTTGTTGCCGGTTCAATTGCTTTTGACTTTATTATGAACTTCCCGGGTAGGTTTGCTGACCAAATCATGCCGGACAAAATCCATATACTTAATCTTAGCCTGTTAACCGATAAATTACGCAAAAATTATGGCGGCACGGCAGCCAACACTGCTTATAACTTAGCACTTTTAGGAGAAAAGCCCGCCATTTTGGCCACTGCGGGCAAAGATTTTTCTGCTTACAAAAAATTCCTGAACAAAGCCAAAGTTAACACTCAATATATTAAGATTTATAAAAACGACTATACATCCAATTATTTTGCTTTAGTGGATCAGTCAGATAACCAAATCGGCGGTTTTTATATTGGCGCCATGACTAAAGCCAGCCATTTGAGTTTAAAAAAAATCAAACCCAAACCCAGGTTTATGATTCTTGGCCCAACTGTCCCTCAGACAATAATTCAGCTGGCCCAAGAATGCCAAAAACTAAACATCCCCTATCTTTTTGATCCGGGCGTCCAAATTCCCGAATTAAGCGCCAGCCAAATTCTGACTGGACTGCGGCAAACAGAAATCTTAATCGGCAATGATTATGAAATTGCCATGCTGAAAAAAAAGACCAGCCTAAACCAATCGGCCCTGCTAAAACAGGTTAAAATTTTGGTTACTACTTTGGCGGAAAAAGGCTCAGTGATTAAGACTCAAAATAAAACTATTACAATTAAGGCCGCCCAGCCAAAAAATACTTGTGATCCGGTTGGGGCCGGCGATGCTTTCCGGGCCGGCTTTGTCAGTGGTTATCTTAAAAATTTTGACTTGAAAGCCTGCGGTCAAATGGGTTCAGTCAGCGCCGCTTATACCGTGGAAAAATACGGCACCACCACACACCGGTTTACCAAAAAGCAATTTTGTGATAGATATAAGCTTAATTTTAAAACTAATTTAATTATTTAAAGTGAAACTTTCATTACATGATGTCAAAGATTTATCCCTTGCCTCACAGGGTAAATTAAAAATCGAGTGGGCTGGCCAACAAATGCCAGTAGTTCAATTAATTAAAGCACGATTTTCTCAAGAAAAACCACTGAAAAACATCACTCTGGGTGCCTGTCTTCATGTTACAGCGGAAACCGCCAATTTAATGCTGGCTTTAAAAGCCGGCGGGGCTAAACCGGTTCTCTGCGCTTCTAACCCCTTGTCTACTCAAGATGATGTAGCCGCCGCCTTGGTTAAATATTTTAAACTGCCGGTTTTTGCGCTTCATGGCGAAAACAAACAACGCTATTACCAACACATTAATAAGGTGCTGGATTACCAACCGCAAATCACCATGGATGATGGCGCAGATTTAATTTCCGTACTCCATTCTAAACGAAAACAGCAGTTAAAAAATATTATTGGTTCGTCGGAAGAAACCACCACCGGCGTAATCCGGCTCAGGGCCATGGAAAAAGATAAAAGTTTAAAACTGCCGGTAATCGCCGTCAATGATTCAGCCACCAAACACTTGTTTGACAACCGCTATGGTACCGGCCAATCAACCATTGACGGGATTTTACGGGCAACTAATATATTGCTGGCCGGTAAAACTTTTGTGGTTTGCGGTTATGGCTGGTGCGGCCGGGGAATAGCCCGCCGGGCCAAAGGCATGGGGTCAAAGGTAATTATAACTGAAATCAATCCAGTCAAAGCCCTGGAGGCCAGCATGGATGGTTTTCAAATAATGCCTATTCAATCAGCCGCTAAAATAGGCGATATTTTTGTAACCGCTACAGGCAATAAAAAGGTAATTGACTATCAGCATATTAAACTAATGAAATCGGGCGCTATTTTAGCTAATGCCGGACATTTTAATGTAGAAATAAATATTCAGGCTTTAAAAAAAGCGGCTCAAGCCAGCCGTCAAATCAGAACCAATCTTCAAGAATATATGCTTGGCAATAAAAAAATCTATCTTTTAGCTGAAGGCCGGCTGGTTAATTTAGCCGCCGCCGAAGGCCACCCGGCTGAAGTTATGGATCTGTCTTTTGCCAACCAAGCCTTAGCCGCCGAATATTTAATTAAACATCAAAACCAATTGGACAATAAAGTTTATATTTTGCCTCAAAAAATTGATCAACGCGTAGCCCGTTTAAAACTCAGGGCCGGCGGGTTTAAAATCGATCAGCTAACTCCCGCTCAAAAAGACTACCTTTCTTCATGGCAGATGGGAACTTGAAAAAACGGGCTTAAGTAAGTTATTGTATTGGTAAAAACTAGCTTCCGGGTTGTAATATCAATTAAAAAAGGAGATTGTTTTATGTTTCAAAAAAAGATTGTAACCTTTCTCGTATTACTATCGGTTGCCCTCGGTGTGGTGGAAAAA